>JAFMJA010000058.1 GCA_017853735.1 Burkholderiaceae bacterium
GGAATTGGCAAAAGCTTCTGGCTCGATAGAGCAATAAGCCAGTAATGCCCAAGCTACGATTTTTCTTTCGAAAGAAGTGGAGCATTGTGTCCAGTTCTTCACGAGTGAATTCGCCAACTGGATCGCTGACATAGCAGAGCTTAATCATGGTCTGACATTTGTAAATGCCTGTCGGTAAATTTCATCTCTACCGATTACGCCAAATCTTCACTAGGTTCCACTCGCAGCAACAGCATAGTCGTGATTAGTCTCGTGAGAGCTGCACTTATTTCAACCGAGTGAAAATTGTGCGTATTCTTGGCTAGGCTAAGTAACCGGGGTATCAGGAAAAACCCGAATTCTCAACACAACCTAGGCTCATCTCGCAGGGCTGACAATTTGATGAAGATCAATGTTCAACCGCCAACAACATTCCACCGCACTTCTGACGAATTTATTGAGCCTTGATGGCGGTGCAGGTCACGTCTGACCGGATGATCCATGCTGTTCAAATGTTTATGCAGTCAGTGTCTTTGATCTGCCAGCAATAGCCTGGATTGACCTTGAGCATGGTGACGCAACATCGAATAGAGTCAACGACCGTACCCCCCCAACTCGCACCAGAATTTGAATTTTCCGCCTTGCTCTTTTTCAAAGCGTTCAAGTGCTAGCTGGCAATTGTTTTTGTTGTATTCGCGACCACCAGAGGCGTCAAAAGTAAACACATGCAATCTTTTCTGCTGGCCCATCAACGGGGTCTTGTATAACGAGTATGGCTCCTCAGATGTCGTACAACCCGCCATCATTAGGGCCAGCATAATTGGGATCAGCCCCATCGGTATCTCCTTTTGCGACGCAGTCTAGCGGATGACAGCGTTAAACTGGTTCTGCCTTTTTAAGGTGCTATGCCCTTCAGATCTTATTTAAAATGATCGAGGACAGTCAGTTGCTTTTTTGTTTTCCGATACGGGAAGCATTCCCTTGCCATCAAGTTATTGGCTTAAGGATGGTGTTAAATGGGTCGCATCCGAAGACTACTTCAGCTGGAACGACCAAGCCCGTTGCCAGTCGATCTGATCTGCCCCCTGTGTGAGCGCAAGATCCCAGCGAGCCAGCGGGACGCGCATCACCTGGTGCCCAAATCCAAGGGCGGCAAACACACCGAATATTTGCATCGGATCTGCCACCGGCAGATTCATGGCTTGTTCACTGAAACCGAACTGGCCAGGCAATTCAATTCGGTCGAGGCCTTGCTGGCGCACCCCGATATGGTGCAGTTTGTCGCCTGGGTCAAACGCAAACCAGATGACTTCATGGAACGAACCCGTAAAAGCCAGAGGCTGAGGAAGGCGCGATGAAAGAAAAACCCTATTCACTATTGTTTGTCTGCATGGGCAACATCTGCCGCAGCCCTACCGCGCATGGCGTGTTTCGGCATAAGGTGCGGGCAGATGGCCTTGACGCGCTGGTGACCATCGATTCAGCTGGTACCCACAACTACCACCCGGGCGACCCGCCCGATGCGCGGTCACAGGCGCATGCCGAAAAACGGGGTTATGTGCTCTCCGACCTGCGGGCACGCCAGATCACCGCGGATGACTTTGATCTGCACGACCTGATCCTCGTGATGGATTGGGACAACCTGGCCCTGGTGCAGGAAATCTGCCCGCCTCAACATCAAAGAAAGCTCAGGCGACTCACCGAGTTCTGCCTGGTGTCCGACAGCCCGGTGGTGCCAGACCCCTACTACGGTGGCAGTTTGGGTTTTGAGCAGACACTGGATCTGATTGAAGACGCCTGCAACGGGCTGCTGAGGCATGTACGCCGTGCTACTGGAGCGCCCTAACCCATTGGGGATTCAAGCGCTCGCATCAGGCCACTCAGGCCCTCTCGGCCCAGCCGCCGGTGAGCACCCGTTGAAAAAAGATGCGCAACTGGGCATTGAAGAGTTCGGGCTCTTCCAGGTTGATGACATGGCCGGTCTGGGGCACCACCCATAGACCCGACCTTCGAATGTTCTGGTGCATGAACACCGAGGGCTCAAAACAGTTCACATCCTCGTCCCCTGTAACGATCAGGGTGGGCAGCTTCATTGCCTTCATGCCGGATTGCAGGTCGTAGATCGAGGGCCGTTGGCCTTGGACCCCGCGCGCTGTGTAGGCATGTCCGTATTGATCGTGCTCTGCCAGCCGGGCGGCAAAAGCGCTCCAGGCCTGCGGGTTCTTGCGCTTGAAGGCCAGGCGGGCCGGTGTGGCTGCGTAGGTTTTTGACACTTCCGCACAGCCGAATTTTTCGAAGCGATCCGCCAGTTCGAATGACTCTTGTTGAAACTGAGCGCGGGTATCCGGATGGGAGCCATAGCCAGCGCCACAAATAGCGAGCGACAGTGCCCGCTCGGGATGGCTCAAGCCAAAATGAAGTGTGCAGTAGCCGCCCATCGAGAGTCCCACAATATGGGCTTGGCGGATGTTCAGGCCATCCAGGACTGCCAGCAAGTCTTGCACCGCCTTGGCCTGGCTGTAGTGGGGCGCCGCGGGCACCGTACTGGGCGGATAGCCGCGCGCGTTGTACACCACGCACAGATGATCGCGTGAAAACTCTGCCACTTGCGGCTCCCATGCGCGATGGTCTCCCGCATATTCGTGCACAAAAACAATCGGGGTGCCCTGCCCGATGGATCGAACATGCAATTGCACGCCATCGGTCGATGCCACTGAATGCGTTTTCATGAAAACTCCTGGGGTTTCACGCGGATGATGAATCCCGCATTCTAGGGATGGTGCTTACTTGCCCAGTTTCCCGCAGCGATTGGCTACAACTTCTGGTCCAGGTAGGCCGACACCTCCTGTTCCTCAGCAGCCAAGCCCATAGGCAAGCCAGATCCCGCAGCAGTTGCGCCCAGGGCCTGTGTCAGGTCAGCCCCACTGCGCAAGGCTTGCGCCACTTCTGACGCCGGGTTGTCCAATCCACCGGAAGAGTTGGGAAGCATCTGATACACGAAGGGAAGGGCCGCCAAACCCAGTGAAACCATCAGCAAGGTCAAGGGGCGCATGGTCATCTCGCCAGCCTCGCTCAGGGGCAAAGATGCTTGGGTGAAATTGGTGGTGCTTCTCATAGAATTAGCCCGCATCGTAGATAGGAAGCATCAGACTAAGGCTGTTCAGGTCCGCTGTACACCCCCACAATGCAGTGTGTTTGTCCTAGGTTTTTCCCAGTTTTTGCAGGACAAAACTCCCAGACCAAGCCTTGGCTTTGACAACTTGGGAGTTGAGAATATTGCTTTCTTCTCCACGCACATTGAAATCGACTGTATGCTGAACCCACAACAGGGGGGGGGATGGTGTGGGCCCAATCAAATCACTGGCTTTGGTGTTGGCGCTCGGTGGTGCTACAGGCGCTTGCTGTGCTTCACCCGCCTGCCTGAACGCTTGACGCCTTGATGGCACCTGAACTCACGCGGCTCAGGGTAAACCCTAGGAAATTAAATACTGAAGCTTGATTTGGGTGACGCCATAGCAGCGAATAAAAGCGTAGCATGATCAATCAACCCTTTCACGCTGGGTATAAGTTCATCGTCAGATTCTTATGGTCACAAAAAATAACCGCCAGCCCGATAATGCAAGCCCGCCCTCCAGCCAGGTAAAAAATCCCCCAGCCAGTGAGGCGCTGATTATTGTTGGCTTAGGCGCCTCGGCCGGTGGACTGGAAGCACTCAGGGCATTCGTGGCCGAGCTTCCGCTCCGCGCCAATATGGCCTATGTGGTGGCCCAGCACATGTCGCCCCAGCATCGTTCCATGATGGCGGACCTACTGTCCCGCGAAACCAAGTTGGTGGTGGTGGAGGCCAAGGATGGTGTCATACCCAATCCCGACACGGTGTACATCGGTCCACCCAATGGCGATATTTTTATCAAAGATGGCAAGCTCGCCTTGCGCAAGCCCCTCTCGGAGATTGGCCCCAAACCGTCGGTGGACTACCTGTTCACCAGCATGGCCGAGGAACTGGGCGAACGCGCTATCGGCGTGGTGCTCTCAGGGACCGGCTCTGATGGCGCTCATGGCGTGCGCGCCATCAACGCGGCTGGAGGCATCTGCATTGCGCAAAGTCCCGATAGCGCCAAATATGACAGCATGCCACAGGCAGCCATCAAGGCCGGGGTGGACCTGGTGCTGACACCTGCTGAAATTGCTACTCAGCTCGCCAATGTGGCCAAACGTCCTCGACTGAGCGTCAGTGAAAAATTAGCGACAGAAGGAAAAGATGAAAGCAGCGATCCACTGAAAACTGTGCTGCGCAAGATTTACGAGCGCTCCAAGATGGACTTCTCCAACTACAAAGAAGCCACCCTCACCCGACAAATTGAACGGCGCATGGCCGCCTTGCAAACAAATCAGCTGCCAGACTACCTGTCGGTCATCAGCAATACGCCCACTGAGCTGGATATTTTGGCCACCAGTTTTCTGGTGTGCGTCACCTCGTTTTTCCGCGACGCAGAAGCTTTCAAGAAATTCACATTTGCGCTACAGAAAGTGCTGGAAAAAAAGCTGCCTGGAGACGACATCCGCATCTGGGTCCCCGGTTGTGCCACTGGCGAGGAGGCTTACAGCATCGCGATCATTCTGGCTGAGACTCTGGGTGCCAAACTAGATGAACACAAGGTGCAGATTTTCGCCACCGATATCAACAAGGACGCCACCGCCTTTGGTCGTAAGGCCATGTATCCTGAGACCTCACTGGAGGGCATGGACAAAACCTTGCTGGAAAAATACTTTCGAGCCAAAGATCGTTTATTCCAGGTTGATCGAAAAATTCGTGACATGGTGGTGTTTGCCAATCATGATCTCATCCAAGACCCGCCCTTTGTGCGCGTGGACGTCATCACCTGCCGTAACTTGCTGATTTATTTCAAGGCTGGCCTGCAGGAAAAGGTTTTTCGCCTTTTTCATTACGCCCTCAACCCTAGTGGCCTGCTCTTTCTTGGTAGCTCTGAATCTGTTGGCCAGGCAAGCAATTTTTTCGATGAGACAGACCGTAAATACAAGCTGTTCCAACGACGAGATGTGCCTTCGACCATGCCGCAGGGCTATGTCTCCGCCCCTTTGCTGAGCTTGGCCAGCCCGCGTAAGGGCGAGGAAAAATCCCAAACCCGAAGCACGGAAAGCCTAGGGCGCGAATTGCTACTTAGCTCGTACGCGCCGCCAAGCGTGTTGATGCATGTAGATGGGGACATTCTTGAGCTGTTTGGCGATGTCACACCTTTTATCACGCTGAAGTCTGGCAAGGCCGATTTCAATCTCTTTTCCATCATTAACCCCAAGCTGCGCACCGAACTGAGGGCCATTGCGCAAAAAGTCACTCGTAGCCACGAGGCCACTCTGACCCATCCTGTCCAGATCACGATAGACAACCAGGAACGCGCTGTGCAAACCATGGTGCGCCCGATACACAACAAGGCAAACCAGCCGAATGCGGTACTCGTCAGTTTTGAATTGGCCCCCACGCGCGAGCCGGTCAACCTCAACCCGGATAGCGTTGAAGAAATAGCGGAATCGCGCATATCTGAGCTCACGCATGAATTGACCCTGACTCGGGAAAGCCTGCAAACCGTGATTGAAGAGCTGGAAACCTCCAACGAGGAACTACAGTCACTCAATGAGGAGGCGCAAGCGGCCAATGAAGAATTGCAGGCTTCGAATGAAGAGCTAGAAACCTCCAACGAAGAGCTGCAGGCCACCAATGAGGAACTGACCACGGTCAATGACGAATTGTCAGCCCGAACAATTGAAGTCATCAACACCTCGAACGACCTGGAAAATGTTCTCAACTGTTCCGGAATCGCCGTGCTGGTAATTGACAGGGATCTGAGAATTCGACGATTCAACCAGGATTCCCTGAATTTTTTCAAGATCGACCAAGCCTTGTTAAATCAAAACCTGGCTTCGGTTCCAGTGAGATTTGCCTTCGAAGACCTGATTGGGAAAATCAGAAAACTGCCATTCATCACAAATTCAATCAATGCGCAGTCAGATTCCAATGTCGCCCATTTCCTTGGCAAGTTTTCGCATAATCTGCGCGAATTTGAGTTGAATGCTTCCGCCTATATCACCCGGGAATCAAATACGGTTGACGGGTTGGTGCTCACAATCACCGACATTACCTCGCATGTCCAATCTGAGCGTGCCTTAACGATCAGCCAGGTCAAGCTGTCCAACTATATGCAACTTGCCCTGGGGGCAGCTTACTGGGAGTTCGAAGCAAAGACCAAACAGTTCATCTTTAACGAAGAATTTTTCCGGGTGTTCAACAAGCAGATCGTCAAGAATGATGACCTTTACCGCTTGCTCAGCGCCATCTCTGAGAGGGTTGGTGAATTCAGAGTGTCATTGGATCGGTATCTGGACCTTTTCTGTCATCCAGACGATCGCAACATGTTCATTAGCGTTTTCGATCACGCCCTCAATTCCACTGTGTTCAGTAGCTCAACCCAGTTCGAGCACCGTATCCTCACCAAGCAGGGCGAAATTGGATTTATCAAGGTTTGCTTCTATGTGGTTGATCATGGCCCCGAGCAAGGCCTGCGGATGTATGGGGTAGCTCAGAACATCACAGCCCAACATAATGCGTTGAAAGATATTGAGCTTTCCCGCAAAGTGGCTGAGGATGCCAGCCTGGCCAAAAGCAAGTTTCTTTCCTCCATGAGTCATGAGTTGCGTACCCCGCTCAATGCTATTTTGGGTTTTGGCCAAATACTTGAGATGAGCAAATCGCTCGACGAAAAACAAAAGGGCTATGTTCAACAAATTATGAATGGGGGCAACCACCTGCTGCAATTGATCAACCAGGTGCTAGAACTGTCAAAGATTGAGGCCGGTAGTGTGCAGTTCACTATTGAGCCAATTTCTGCACACAATGTTGTTGACTCCTGTAGCTTAATGACCTCATCTCTGTTGAAATCCAAAAACATCGATTTCCAGATTAACGACTCCTTACCCAAGAGCGCCACGGTGATGGCAGATCAGACCAGAATCACTCAGGTGTTGCTGAACCTGCTTTCAAATGCCATCAAGTACACACCTGATGGTGGAAAAATACGGCTGGATGTGATGGCGCCCACCGAATCCATGTGCCGCTTTGTAGTCACAGACACTGGTATTGGCATTCCTGCTAAATATCATGAGGAAGTTTTCAAGCCTTTCAACAGAATGGGCGCTCTTGACGGTGCTGTTGAAGGTACCGGCATCGGGCTGACCATCACCAAGGACTTGGTCAACAAGATGTCGGGAACGATCGGGTTTGTCAGCGAGGAAGGCAAAGGCAGTTCATTTTGGTTTGAACTACCCGCCGGCCCCAGGGAGAAAACCCCCAAAATATCGTCCGGTCCACAGGCGGGAGGCGATATTCAAGCTGACCTGGAGAGCTTGCGGGGACTGATCCTCTATATCGAGGACAACCCCTCCAATGTCGCTTTGATGAGAGCTTCGATTGCAAAAATTCCCAATATCGAATTGATTGTGGCAAGCAACGCCAAGAGTGGCATCGAAATTTGCATAGGCCGAGTTCCCCAACTGGTCTTGATGGATCTCCAGCTGCCCGACATGGACGGGGCTGAAGCCACGCGCCTTATTCGCGCTCACCTCCTGACCAGCCATATTCCAGTGATCATATTGAGCGCTGACGTCACTGATCAAAGCAAAAATAATGCCAAAATTGCCGGCGCCACAGACTATTTGTCCAAACCCTTTCAATTCGGCGATCTGGTTGCCTGCCTGCAGCGTGGTTTGGCCCAATATGACTAGGGATGGTGTTTAAAGTCTATTTCGATGCGGGAATTGGCTGACCTGTGCAGTCGCGGCCAGCTCAAGAATTCGAGTGAGTAAGCAAAGTGTATTTCACCTGATTAAGCAGGATCGGCTTGACCAGGATCTTGTAAGTGTCCAGGTCAAAGTCTGAATCCGCAAAGACCTCCTTCAATCCGCTGCGCGAACACCAGGTGCCCAGGTGGCGCCAGCCCTGGATGCGATGCTTTTGCACCCAGTCGCCGTTCTGCTCCACCAGATCGATGGCACCGGGATAGGGCCAGACCTGCACCTTCAGCTCAAGCAGGGCAGACAATAGCCGCTGGTCATGTGCCTGGCGCTCCTCCTGCCCCACGCAGGCGCCCAGGCAGCTGCGTAGCTGCAGGCCAAAGCAGCCGCGCGGGCCGATCTGCTCCAGACCCAGCAAGCCGCGGCACAGTCGGTGCAGCTGGGCCAGCTCACTGAGTTTGGCCTGTGCGGCGCGCACCGAGCTGAACAGGCCGTAGAGGCCCTCGGTCAGGCCCACGGCCACTTCCTTGCCAGAGACGATCTGGGGCGACAGGCCTTTGCCAGTCTCGATCAGTTGAATCGCACACAGATTGCGCAGCCGGCGCAAGCGGATGTTGTAGAGCGGGCTGAGCTGTTTGATCAGGCGCGCCTCCAGCAGCAGGGCGCCGATCTCACCCGCGGTCTCGATGACTTCCACCCGGCGCGCCTGCGCCAGCATGGCCGCCTCATCGGGCGCGCGCAGGTGGGCCAGCACCCGGCTACGCATATCCACGCTTTTGCCGATATAGAGCGGCAACTGACCCTCGCCCCAAAAGAGGTACACCCCGGGTGTGCGGGGCAGGGCGGCCAGCGAGGCCGGGTCTATGCCAGGGGCTGTGTGGCCAGTTGCCAGATTCATGTCGCACCGCGCTGCGCCCGCCGGCGCCAGCCCGCCACCATGTGGATGGACAGCCAGCCTACGCGCTGCCCCAGACCGTGCGGGCCACGTCCACCACGCGCTGCAATTTGCGCCACTGGTCATCCTCGCTGATGATGTTGCCTTCCACCGTGCTGGCAAAGCCACACTGCGGGCTGATGGCCAGGTCTTGCAGCGGCACAAAGGCGCTGGCATCGTGGATGCGGCGAATCAGGTCGCCAGCACTTTCCAGGCGGCCAAACTTGGTGGTCACCAGGCCCAGCACCACCTTCACACCGCGCGGCACCTGGGCCAGAGGCTGGAAGTCGCCCGAGCGCTCGTCGTCATATTCCAGCAGAAAGTGGTCGACCTGCAAGCCACCAAACACCGCCTCGGCAATGCGCTGGTAGCCGCCCTCGGCCAGCCAACCACTGCGCGAATTGCCACGGCAGACATGGATGCCAATCGCAGTCTCGGGGCGCCGCTGGGCAATGCAGTCATTGGTCAGCTGTATGTAGCGCTGCAGCCTTTGCTGCGGGTCGTCGCCGCTGGCCACTACCTCGGCACGCATGCGCTCACTGATGAAATAGGTGAGCAGCGGGTCATCGATCTGGATGTAACGGCAACCGGCCGCCTCCAAGGCGGCAATTTCCTGACGATAGACCGCCACCACATCAGCGAAAAATTCCTCGATGTCGGGGTAGGCCGCCTGCGACACGCCGGCACGTCCGCCATGAAAATGCAGCCGGGTGGGCGAGGGAATGGTGATCTTGGCAGTGCGCGAGCTCAGGCCTTGCAAATGGGTAAAGTCAGCCACCGTGACCGGCGCGGCCAGGCGCAGTTTGCCGGTGGTGAGCACATTTTTGGGCACGTACTTCCAACCCTGCTCCTCCTGGGCTGCAGCCTGCCCGTGGTTATGACCACAATCGGCTGGGGGCGCCACAAAGGCCTGGGCGGCAACCCCGTCGCGAATCTCCACCCCCGACAAGCCGCGCACAAAGTCGATCCACCAGTTCTCGCGGCGAAACTCACCATCCACCACCACCTGAAAGCCGCAGTCCTGCTGGCGCCGCACCAACTCGGCAATGGCCTGATCTTCAGCCGCACGCAAGGCGTGCGCATCGATCTGGCCTTGCTGAAACTGCTCCCGGGCCCGGTGCAGGGCGGCCGGCCTGAGCAGACTACCGACCTGATCGGCACGAAAAAAAGGCCGGGCCATCGCTGGCCCTTACCTCACTGGCTTGGGATCGCGCACATCCTTCTCTTCGGAGAATTCAATGTTGTAGAGCTCGCCATTGACCCGCTCGGTTTTACGGATAAAGACGCTCTGCACAATGTCGCGGGTGTTGGCATCGATCAGCACCTGGCCGCGTGGGCTCTCGAAGATCTGGCCTTTCATGGCGGCCATCAACGCATCACCACCGCCCTTGCCACCGGTCTTGCGCAGCGCCTCGTAAATCACATGCATGCCGTCATAGGCAAACACGCCCACCGCATTGGGGCGGATGTTGTGCATCTTCTTGAATTCGGCAACAAACTTCTTGTTCAGCGCCGAAGGGTGGGCGGCCGAATAGGGGTAGGAGCTGACCACGCCAATGGCCTCGTCGCCCATCTGGCTGAGCAGGTCGTCATCCACAATTTCGCCGGTACCAATCAGCTTGATGCCGGCGTTGGCCAGGCCACGCTCGACAAACTGCTTCATCACCAGCGAGCCCACCCCTGAGGGAACAAACACAAACAGGGCATCGGGCTTGAGGTCGCGCACTTTTTGCAGGAAGGGGGCAAAGTCCGGGTTGCGCAGCGGCACGCGCAGGGACTCGATCACCTGGCCACCGTTGAGCGCCATGCGTTCCTTGAAGGTGCGCTCCGCGTCCAGGCCCGGGCCGTAGTCGGTGACCAGGGTCACAGTGCGGCGCATATTGTTTTTGGCCGCCCATTCACCCATGCCCAGGGTGATTTGCGGCAGCGTCATGGAAGTGCGCACCATGTAAGGGGTGGAATTGATCACCATGGAAGTGGCCGCCAGCATATTGACCATCGGGGTCTTGGACTGGGTGGCAATCGGTGCGGTAGCCAGCGCCAGCGGGGTCAGGCCAAAACCGGCCAACACATCCACCTTTTCATTCACCACCAGCTCCTGCGCCAGGCGCTTGGTCACATCTGGGGTGCCCGCATCATCTTTGAGGATGACTTCAATCTTGCGCCCGGCCACGGTGGTGCCGTTGAGCTTCATGTACAGACGCACACCAGCATCCATCTGGCGCCCGGTGGAAGCAAAGGGGCCAGTCATCGGCGCGAGCAGGCCGACTTTGAATGGCTTGTTCTGTGCCCAGGCTTGCGGCAATGAAATGGCCAGCGGGGCGGCAGCCAGGGCTTTGATGAGATGGCGTTTATCCATGTGGGTCTCCTAAGGATTAAAGTTCGCGAAAGGTCGAGGCCGCAGCAGTGTCTCCATGGCACCGCGGTGCCATGGCGCCTGCAAGCCGCTGGGCTTGGCCGAGCGAACAGTATAGTTTGTCAGCCTGCTACCATCCTGACCGAGGCAGGCACCCCGATGAACCAAGTTCTGCCTAGACAGACCGGCTGCAAAAAATGTCCTTGCAGCGTCTTTGCGGAGAGCGGCCATGTACAGCAACCTGACAGAAGAAACCATCAGGCACAAATACCTGCCTTACGCGACGCTGTATCTGGCAGAAACGCACAGTTTCGACCTTGGCTTGCTCGATCGTGTGACGCTGGACACCCTGGTCGAAGAAGTGCTGGCGAGCATGAAAAAAACCGGCGCTTATGGTGAAATGAACTTCACCGACCTGCTGGCCAAGAAGCTGATGGTGATGGGTTATTTCTAGCGGGATCTTATTGACCCCGCTAGAACCTTCACAACACAGGCTCACCTCAGGCGCTGGCTGAACGGTTCACATAGCCATAGGCCATATTGGTGCGTCCCTCACCGTGTTGCTCATAAATCGCCTTGTGGTAGGCAATCTTGTCGCTGGCCAGGGCTGCCCGTTGCTCCGGCTTGAAGTTGTAGATGCGGGCGTTGTTCTCGCCGAAGATGGCGTTCTTGATCGGGCCATCGGCCGCACCCAGCGCCGGCAGGTTGTACTTGCGTTGCAACTCCTCGGGCACCTCGATGCGGCGTAAGGCCTCAATCTGCCATTGCGGTGCGCCGGTCCAGATCGCATCGGTGCCCCACACCACATTGCTCGCTCCCAAGCCTTTGACCAGTTGGGCCAGCATCACCGCAGCGAGGCGCGGC
>JAFMJA010000320.1 GCA_017853735.1 Burkholderiaceae bacterium
GGTGGGCAAGGTTTATGAAGGCCCCATTACCAAGATCCTTGACTTTGGCGCGCTGGTCAATCTTTTGCCTGGCAAAGACGGCCTTCTGCATATCAGCCAGATTGCGCACGAACGCGTGGAAAAAGTCACTGACTACCTGTCCGAAGGCCAGATCGTCAGGGTCAAAGTGCTGGAGACCGATGACAAGGGACGTATCAAGCTGTCCATGAAGGCTTTGCTGGATCGTCCCGAGCCAGCCCATACCCATGAACAGCCGGCGTCCTGAGAACATTGTTTTGGGCACACCATTTTGGAGCTAGGGCTGGCAGTCGCCAGGAAAACTGACCATAAATCTGACCATGAAAGCGGTTGAAATCTCCTCTTACGGCGGGCCCGAGGTGTTGCGTCTTGGGCAACGCCCGGATCCGGCACCAGCCCCCGGTGAGTTGTTGATTCGGGTGGCAGCCAGTGGCATCAATCGTCCCGACGTGTTCCAGCGTACTGGAAACTATCCGGTCCCTCCAGGGGCCTCGGATATTCCTGGTCTGGAGGTGGCGGGCACGATTGTGGCTGGAGATGAGGCTGAATTGGCACGCGCTGGTTTGCGCCTGGGCGATAAGGTCTGCGCCCTGGTAGCCGGCGGTGGCTATGCCGAACTCTGCACTGCACCGATAGCTCAATGCCTGCCCTACCCCAAAGGCCTGAGTGATGTCGAGGCCGCGTCATTGCCCGAGACTTTTTTCACAGTCTGGAGCAATGTGTTCGATCGTTGTCATCTGCGGGCCGGAGAAACCCTGTTGATTCAAGGGGGCTCCAGCGGTATCGGCGTGACAGCCATTCAATTGGCCAAGGCCATGGGTGCCAGGGTGATCGCGACAGCTGGCAGCGACGACAAATGTGCTGCCTGCATCCAGTTGGGGGCTGAACATGCGATCAATTACAAGACCCAGGATTTCAAGGAAGAGGTGAAACGGCTGACCGATGGCAAGGGTGTCGATGTGATCCTGGACATGGTCGGCGGCAGCTATGTGGCGCGCGAAGTTGAAATCCTGGCGGAAGATGGTCGAATCGCCATCATCGCAGTGCAGGGTGGGGTCAAGAGTGAGTTCAATGCCGGACTGGTTTTGCGTAAGCGGTTAACCATCACCGGTTCCACACTGCGTCCGCGACCGATTGCCTTCAAGCAGGCGATTGCCCAAGCCTGTCTCAAAAACATCTGGCCGCTGATCGAAGCGGGTCGGGTCAAGCCGGTCATACACAGTACTTTCCCAGCTGTGGACCCTGGCGACCCAACAGGCAGTGGTGCGGCAGGTGCGCATGCCTTGATGGAATCGAATCAACACATCGGCAAGATCGTACTGACCTGGGAGTCTGCCGCATGAGGACCCGAAAGCTTATTGCTGGTAATTGGAAAATGAACGGCGGCCTGATCGCCAATGTGGCACTGCTCAAAGCCATTCATGCCGGGCTGCACAACCCTTCTTGTGATATTGCCGTCTGTGTGCCGTCTGCATTCCTGGCGCAATGCCAGACACTTCTGGCCAGTAGCCCCATCGAGTTGGGTGCGCAGGACCTGTCCCAGCATGAGGCTGGCGCGTACACAGGCGAAATATCGGCTCAGATGCTCAAGGAATTTGGCGTTCGTTACGTCATAGTGGGGCATTCCGAACGGCGCCAATACCATGCAGAATCTGATGCCAGCGTGGCTTCCAAGGTTCAACGCGCACTGGCCAATGGCATCACGCCGATTGTCTGCGTTGGCGAATCATTGGCCGAGCGTGAGTCCGGTCAAACCGATGAGGTTGTCAAACGCCAACTGGCAGCGGTGATTCATCTCAACGGGCATTGCATCAGCGAGATCGTCCTGGCTTATGAACCGATCTGGGCGATTGGCACTGGCAAGACCGCCAGCCCCGAACAGGCGCAGGCAGTGCATGCTGTGTTGCGCGGCCAGCTCAAGGCTGCATCGGATCACGCGGAGCGTGTACGGATTCTCTACGGTGGCAGCATGAATGCGGCCAACGCTGCGACCTTGCTGGCCCAACCCGATATCGACGGTGGCCTGATCGGGGGCGCATCGCTCAAGCCACAGGACTTTTTGGCCATTATCGATTCGGCCGCTTGAAGTCAAACTATCCAATTGATCCAGGAGTAAACATGAGTTTTGTAATGACGCTGATATTGACTGTGCAGCTTCTATCGGCTTTGGGCATGATCGGCCTGATTCTGCTGCAGCATGGCAAGGGCGCAGACATGGGCGCTGCCTTTGGGAGTGGCGCTTCGGGCAGCCTGTTTGGTGCCACAGGAAGTGCCAACTTTCTATCCCGGACTACCGCTGTTCTTGCCACTGTATTCTTTGTGAGTACCTTGGCACTGGCCTATCTGGGCAACGCCAAGCAGCCGGCTGCAAGTTCCGGTAGCGTGCTCGAAAGCCCTGCCGCAGCGATTCCCGCCACGCAAACCCCGGTGCCGGATACGCCCGCCGCATCCACGCCGCCCGCCACTGGCGCAGCTCAGATTCCTGCCAAATAGGCTGACCCAAGCAGACTGAACCCAGTACGCTTCAGAGAGGGATCGCACCAGATTTCAGAGTAGAATCCCGCAGTCCGAAGAGCAAGCTCCTCAGGCGAAGCGGGCGTACTTTACAAGCCGTCGTGGTGAAATTGGTAGACACGCTATCTTGAGGGGGTAGTGGCGAAAGCT
>JAFMJA010000321.1 GCA_017853735.1 Burkholderiaceae bacterium
GCTCAGACCAGGCTCAGACCAGGCTCAGACCAGGCTCAGCCGCTTGAACTTGCGCTTGCCAACCTGCACGACATAGGTGCCCCGATCCAGACGCATACCCTTGTCGCTGACCACACCGCCATCCACCCGCACCCCACCGCCGTCGATCAGGCGATTGCCCTCACCGATGGAGGCGGCCAATCCGGCTTGCTTGAGCAAGGCGGCAATGCCGATGGAGCCATCGGTGAGCGCGATCGCCTGCTCCTCGATCTCGTCGGGTATGCCGCCGCGCGAGCGGTTGATAAAGTCCTGCTCGGCCGACTCGGCTGCAGCTTTTGAATGAAAGCGTGTTGTGATTTCCTTGGCCAGCATGACCTTGGCTTCCTTGGGATTGCGACCTGCCAGCACCTCGGCCTTGAGGGCCTCAATGTCGGCCAGGCTGCAAAAACTCAGCAAGGTGTACCAGCGCCACATCAGCGCATCGCTGATTGACAGCACCTTGGCAAACATGGTGTTGGCGTCTTCGGTGATGCCGATGTAGTTGTTTTTCGACTTGGACATCTTCTCCACGCCGTCGAGTCCTTCCAGCAGCGGCATGGTCAGGATGCACTGTGGCTCCTGACCATATTCGGCCTGCAAATGGCGGCCCATGAGCAGGTTGAATTTCTGGTCGGTACCGCCCAACTCGAGGTCGCTCTTGAGCGCCACCGAGTCGTAGCCCTGCATGAGCGGGTAGAGAAATTCATGCACTGAAATCGGGTTGCCGGCCTTGAAGCGATCATGAAAGTCGTTGCGCTCCATCATGCGCGCCACGGTGTACTTGGCAGCCAGCTGGATCATGCCCATCGATCCCAGCGGCAGGCACCACTCGCTGTTGTAACGAATTTCGGTTTTTTCCGGATCCAGCACCAGGCTGGCTTGCCGGTAATAGGTTTCGGCGTTGGCCTTGATCTGCTCAGGTGTCAGCGGCGGGCGGGTGCTGTTGCGTCCTGAAGGGTCACCAATCAGGCTGGTGAAGTCGCCAATCAGAAAGATCACCTGGTGCCCCAGGTCCTGCAGCTGGCGCATCTTGTTGAGCACCACAGTGTGGCCGATATGGATGTCCGGGGCAGTCGGATCCAGGCCGAGCTTGATACGCAGGGGGGTCTGGCTGACTTCTGCGCGCGCCAGTTTTTGCACCCAATCAGACTCCGGTATCAGCTCCTCGCAACCACGCAAGGTCACGGCCAGGGCCTCTCGAACCCGGTCCGTGACGGGAAAAACTGGGGAAGATGCTTGATTCATAAGGGTTTTCCCAAATGTCCAAATGGGGAAGATCGATATAATTGACGTTTTGTACGGCATCAATTTTATGCCGCCCGGCACTGGCACAGGCTTGCCCTGAGCTGAGGCCACTCATTCTCAATGCAGGTTTCTTTCTTTGACACATCGTCTGGTCATTGTCGGCAAGGATTTCGCCCAACACTTGGGCAGGCTCATCGAGCACCACCCCAAGCGGCTGACTGCCGCCTTGGCTGCGCTTCTGTGCGCTGGTGCTGGTGGCGCCTATGCAGTGGCCTCGTTGACCCCGGATGCTGCTGAACTGCCAGTGCGTGAGGTGTCCGAGGCCGTTCTGACCTTGCCGGTTCAGGCTCAGTCCGAAGTACTGGATCTGCACCGCTTCCGCCTGTTCCGCTCCGACCTCTCCCGCAGCAACGACACCGCAGACACCCTGCTCAAACGCCTGGGCATTGATGATCCTTCTGCTGCAGCCTTTCTACGCAGAGACGCCTGGGCACGGGTGCATGTGATTGGTCGCGCGGGCCGCAGTCTGCGCGCCCAGGTTGGTGATGACAACACCCTGCAGCAACTGGTGGTGCGCTGGGTTGCTGATGACAGTGGCTATTTCAAGCGGCTGGTGATCGACAGGTCTGCCACTGGCTTTAGCTCACGCATTGAGTCAGCCGCCTTGACGGCCTCCACCCGCATGGCCAGCGGCACCATCCAAAGCTCGCTCTTTGCCGCCACCGATGATGCCCGTGTACCTGAGTCGGTGGCCAACCAGATTGCCGATATTTTTTCTGGCGAGATCGATTTTCACCGCGCACTGCGCAAGGGCGACCGCTTCAGTGTGGTCTATGAAGTGCTAGAAGCCGATGGCGAGCCCTTGCGGTCTGGCCGTGTTCTGGCAACCGAGTTTGTCAACACCGGCAAGGTGCACCAGGCCCTGTGGTTCCAACCCACCGATGTCGGAACGCCAACTGCTGGTCACGGGGACAACGCCTCTGCTGCCCAGGCCAAGGGCGGCTACTACAGCCCGGATGGCAAGAGTCTGCGTCGCGCCTATTTGGCTTCGCCACTGGCTTTTTCACGCGTCACCAGCGGCTTCAAGATGCGTTTTCACCCCATCTTGCAGAAGTGGCGCGCCCATCTTGGCGTGGACTATGCTGCGCCCACTGGCACCCCGGTGCGTGCAGTGGGCAATGGCATTGTCGAGTTTGCGGGCGTGCAAAATGGCTTTGGCAATGTGGTGATCATCAAGCACGGCAATAACCATTCCACCGTCTATGCCCACTTGAGCCGTATCAGCGTCAAACGCGGGGCGAGCGTCAGTCAAGGTCAGACTGTGGGCGCGGTAGGCGCTACGGGCTGGGCCACTGGCCCGCATCTGCATTTCGAATTCCGTGTCAACGGCGCACAGCGCGACCCGCTGG
>JAFMJA010000322.1 GCA_017853735.1 Burkholderiaceae bacterium
CTTGCCGGGCAGGCCCATGCCATCGAGCACGCCCTTGCGCCGGGTCATCTCGCGCGCCTTGCGGGCCGCTTCGCGGGCGCGCGCGGCCTCCACAATCTTGCCGCAGATGATCTTGGCATCGTTGGGGCGCTCTTCGAGAAAATCGGTGAGCGACTTGGCCACAATGTCTTCCACCGGTGCGCGCACCTCGGAGCTGACCAACTTGTCCTTGGTCTGGCTGCTGAACTTGGGCTCGGGCACCTTGACCGACAGCACACAGCACAGACCTTCGCGCATGTCCTCGCCAGAAATATCCACCTTGGCTTTCTTGGCCAGCTCATTGCTCTCGATGTACTTGCTGATCACCCGCGTCATGGCTGCACGCAGGCCAGTGAGGTGGGTGCCGCCATCGCGCTGCGGGATATTGTTGGTAAAGCAAAGCACCGATTCGTTGTAGCCATCATTCCACTGCATGGCGACTTCCACCCCGATCTCGGTGCCAGGAATGCCGCCATAGGTGTCGGCTGGGCGTGTGCCCAGGGCATGGAAGGCGTTGGGATGCAGCACTTTCTTGTTGGCATTGATGAAGTCGACAAAGCCTTTGACACCACCAGCCCCAGAGAAGTCATCCTCGCGACCATCACGTTCGTCTTTCAGGCGGATGCGCACCCCATTGTTGAGAAAGCTCAGTTCACGCAGGCGCTTGCTCAGAATCTCATAGTGAAAGTCGTGGTTCTGCTGAAAGATGTCGGTGTCGGGCAGAAAGTGCACCTCGGTGCCTCGCTTTTCGGTGTCACCGCTCACCTTCATCGGCGAGACTTCAACCCCGTCCACGGTTTGCAAGATACGGTTTTGCACAAAGCCGCGGGCGAACTCAATCTGGTGCACCTTGTTGTCGCGTCGCACTGTCAAGCGAAGCCACTTGGACAAGGCGTTGACGCAGGACACCCCCACGCCGTGCAAGCCGCCCGAGACCTTGTAGCTGTTCTGGTTGAACTTTCCACCGGCGTGCAGTTCAGTCAATGCAATTTCGGCGGCGCTTCGTTTGGGTTCATGCTTGTCATCCATCTTGACACCGGTGGGAATGCCTCGTCCGTTGTCGGTAACACTGATCGAGTTGTCGGTGTGAATGGTCACGACAATGTCATCGCAATAGCCCGCCAGCGCCTCGTCAATCGAGTTGTCGACCACCTCGAACACCAGATGGTGCAGCCCTGTGCCATCGGAGGTATCGCCGATGTACATGCCCGGTCGCTTGCGCACCGCTTCCAGGCCCTCCAGGATTTGAATTGCGTTTTCGCCATAGGACTGGCTTGCGTCCTCGAGTTGCACCAACCCTGCTGTGTTTTCAACCGTCATTACAAACTTTTCTAGCTATCGTTCAAATCCAAACAAACCAAAAGCCCAGCCATTTTGGTGTGCGGGCCTTATCTCAGGAAAAATCATCTAGATGCGCATTGGCATCACGACATACTTGAAACTGTTGTCTTCCGGTATGGTGATCAGGGCTGAGCTGTTGGCGTCGGTCAATTCCAGCTTGACCATCTCCTGCTCCATATTCAAGAGCACATCAATCAGGTAGCTGACGTTAAAGCCAATTTCAATGCTCTGTCCGTTGTAATCGATGTCCATTTCATCGACCGCCTCTTCCTGTTCAGCATTGTTGGAGGCCACGCGAAGACTACCGGGGTCGAGGTTCAGACGTACGCCCTTGAACTTGTCACTGGTCAGGATGGCGGTACGCTGCAGGCTCGATAGCAGAGTCTGCCGGCCCAGAATGATGCTGTTCTTGTGATTTTTTGGGATGACCCGGTTGTAGTCGGGAAATTTTCCTTCGACCAGCTTGGTCACAAACTCCATGCCCTCAAAAACAAACTTGGCCTGATTGCTGGCAAAGCGCATCTCTATTGCCCCGTCGGCGTCGCTGAGCAGGCGCTGCATTTCCAGAACTGTCTTGCGCGGCAGGATGACCTCCTGTTTGGGCACCTCAACATCCAGTGTGGCTGTGGTGAAAGCCAGGCGGTGCCCATCGGTTGCCACCAGACTCAACTGCTTGCCTTCAGCAACAAACAGGATGCCATTGAGGTAGTACCGGATGTCGTGCACCGCCATAGCAAATGAGACCTGATGCAACAAAGCCTTCAGGGTTTTCTGCGGCACGCTGAATGCTGGGCCAAAGTTGGCCGCCTCCTGCACCAGGGGAAAATCTTCTGCGGGGAGTGTCTGCAGGGTAAATTTGCTTTTTCCCCCTTTGAGGATTAGCTTGGCTTGCGACGACTCCAGGGAAACCGTCTGGTCTGATGGCATGGTGCGCAAAATATCGATGAGCTTGCGCGCACCCACGGTGGTGGTGAAGTCACCGGCATCGCCATTCAAATCTGCGGTTGTACGAATTTGTATTTCAAGGTCACTGGTAGTCAACTGCAAGGCATGACCCGATTTTCGGATCAAGACATTGGCCAATATCGGCAAGGTGTGACGTCTTTCCACAATGCCCGAAACGGACTGCAACACGGAAAGAAGTTTTTCTTGCGTAGCTTTCAAGACAATCATGACACTCTCTCTTAAATCTTTGATTCAAATTAGTCGTAGTAGTTAGAGCAAAGGCTGTTTCTGTGGATAGCTTGATTTTCTCTTGTTTTATCAATCACTTGCGC
>JAFMJA010000323.1 GCA_017853735.1 Burkholderiaceae bacterium
CCATGAACCTGCACCGACTCGACCTGGTCTCGCTGTCATTGTTCACACTGGTGGCCCGCTCGGGCAGCATCAGCAAGGGCGCCGAGCTGTCGAGCCTGGCGGTGGCGGCGGCCAGCAAGCGCATCACCGACCTGGAAACTGCCCTGGGCAGTGTCCTGCTCGAACGCCACTCGCGCGGGATCAGCCTCACCTTGGCCGGTCAGGAGTTGATGCGCCATGCCTTGCGCATCCTGCAGGATGTGGACCAGCTGGCCGCGGACATGTCGGACCATGCTCAGGGGCTGATCGGGGTGGTCCGCCTCTGGGCCAATACCTCTGCAGTGACCGAATTCTTGCCCGCCGGGCTGGCCGAATTCGTTCGCATCCACCCGGGTATCCGGATTGAGCTTCACGAGAACAACAGTTCAGACGTCGCCCTTGCGGTGCTTGACGGCCGGGCCGACCTGGGTGTGGTGGCTGATCGCACCCCAACCCCGGGCTTGACTTGCTGGCCCTATCGTCAAGACCGCCTGGTGCTGGTGGTGCCTCAGGGGCATCCGCTGGCGCGTCGCCGAGCCGTTGATTTGGCCGAAGCGGCTGCTTACGATTTTGTCAGCCTGGCGCAAGACACCTCCTTGGCACAAAGGCTGGCCCTGGAAACAAGCCAGCTTGGCTTTGCCCTGAGGGTACGCATTCATGTACGCAGCTTTGACGCCATGTGCCAGATGGTGGCCGCTGGACTGGGCATCGCGGTGTTGCCCGAGCTGGCGGTTCAGCCGCACCTGCGGTCCATGGGGCTGCGAAATATTGGCTTGCGGGGAACCTGGACCGAGCGCACCCTGATGCTGTGTGCGCGCAACAGCGCCTCTTTGGCACGTCCGGCCAGAACCCTGCTCGAGCATTTGCTGGGCCAACCGGCTGAACCTCAGGGCTGAGTCGGCCGAGCTTTTGTGAATGGCGAAAGCTCGCTTCGCCAGATGCTTATTGCAGCTGCGCAGGCACTTGCCTAGACTGCAGATCCTTCCCACTTCGAACCCCCAAGGACCCAGCAGGAGAGAAACGATGCACATGAAACGACGCACCTTGATGGCAGGCGCCTTGCTCACCGCCCTGCTCAGCCCCAGCCTGGCGCAAGACAAGTACCCGAGCAAGCCGGTGACCGTGGTCGTACCGCAGGCCGCCGGTGGCGCCAACGACGCCATCGCCCGCATCATTGCCCAGCAACTTGGCCAACAGCTGGGCCAGCAATTCATTGTGGAAAACCGACCTGGCGCCGGCGGCAACATCGGCACAGCAGCAGCAGCCAAGGCGCGGCCGGACGGCTACACCTTGGTGCTGACGGTCAATAGCGCCCATGTCATCAATCCGGCGCTCTACCGCAACACCGGTTTTGATCCGGTCAAGGACTTTGAGCCGATTTCGCCAGTGGCCACCGCGGGTTATGTGCTGGTGGCCAACAATGGCTTTGCACCCAACAACATCACCGAGCTGGTGGCTGCCGCCAAGGCACAGCCTGGCAAGATCTATATTGGCTCAGCCGGCAACGGCACCCTCAACCATCTGATTGGTGAAATGCTGGGCAAGGCTACCGACATCCAGATGGTCCATGTGCCCTACAAGGGCGCAGCCGCCGCAGTGACTGACCTGGTGGGCGGTCAGGTTCAGGTTTCCGTGCAAAGCCTGCCCTCCTCGATTGCTTTCATCAAGTCCGGCAAGATCAAGGTACTGGGAGTGGTGAACGAAAAACGCGTTGCGGCCCTGCCCAATGTGCCCACCCTGGGCGAAACCATCAAGGGCTTTGGTTCCACACCCTGGTACGGCTTGCTGGCACCCGCTGGAACGCCGCGCGACATCATCAACCGCCTGCAGCAGGAAATCAGCAAGGCGGTGGAGTCGCCCGAGGTGCGGGAACGCCTGGCTGGCGTGGGCTGTGAGCCCTACAAGAGTACGCCTGAGCAGTTTGCCAGCCTGATCCGGGAAGACCTGCCCAAATGGGCAAAGATCGTCAAGGATTCGGGCGCCAAGCTCGACTGAACCCACTATGCGAGCCAGTTCCTCCGCATTGCCAACAGGCGCGCTCGCCGGGCTGCGCGTAATCGAAATGGGCCAGCTGATCGCCGGCCCGTTCAGTGGCAAGACCCTGGGCGACTTTGGCGCCGATGTGATCAAGATTGAAGCGCCCGGTGCGGGCGACCCCTTGCGTAACTGGCGCCTGTTGCAGGACGGAACCTCGGTCTGGTGGCAGGTCCAGTCGCGCAACAAGCGCTCGATTGCCCTGGACCTGCGCAGCCAGGAGGGCCAGGATATCGCGCGCCAGCTGATTGCCCAGGCCGACGTGCTGATTGAAAACTTCCGCCCCGGCACGCTGGAGGGCTGGGGCATGGACTATGAGACGCTCTCCCGCGACAACCCGGGGCTGGTGATGCTGCGCATCTCTGGCTACGGACAGACCGGGCCCTACCGCGACCTGCCTGGTTTTGGCGCGATTGGCGAGGCCATGGGCGGACTGCGACATCTGACTGGCGAGCCCGGACGGGTGCCTGTGCGCTGTGGCATTTCCATTGGCGACACCCTGGCAGCACTGCACGGCACCATCGGGGTGCTGACCGCGCTCTACCACCGCAAGGTCAATGGCGG
>JAFMJA010000324.1 GCA_017853735.1 Burkholderiaceae bacterium
AACATCATCGGCATCCTGATGGCCAAGGACCTGCTCAAGCTGCAGCGCGCGCCCGAGCTCAATATCCGCGCCCTGCTCAGGCCGGCCTCCTTCATCCCGGAGAGCAAGGGGCTGAACGACCTGCTGCGTGAATTTCGTGGCAACCGCAACCATCTGGCGATCGTGATTGACGAGTTTGGCCGCACCGCCGGCCTGATCACCATCGAGGATGTGCTCGAGCAGATCGTGGGCGAGATCGAGGACGAGTTCGACATTGCCGAGGAGGCGGGCGATATCTACAGCCTGGCCGACGGCACCTGGCGCGTGAGTGGTGACACCTCGATCGAGCGGGTCAACGAATCCTTTGGGGTGAGCCTGGCCAAAGACGAGCGCGCGGGCAACTTTGAAACCATCGGCGGACTGATCGCGCATGAGATGGGCCATGTGCCCAAGCGCGGTGAACAGCTCGCCCTGGGGGGCCTGAGCTTTGTGGTGCTGCATACCAAGGGTGGGGCGGTGAAGTGGTTCAAGGTTTCTCCCCAACCTGTCCTTGAAAACTGAGCTCAGAAGCCCAGGCCTGGCCGCCATCCTTTGCCTGGCAGCGGGCCTGGCGCAGGCGCTGGCTCTGGCCTGGCCTGGCAGCGGCGAGCCAATCTGGTGGCTGCAATTGCTGGCCCTCGGTGTCCTGGCCGGGCTGCTGGAGCGCACACGCAGTTGGCGCGAAGCGGCTGCACTGGGCTGGCTGTTTGCCACCGCCTGGCTGGGCGGAACCTTCTGGTGGCTGTTCATTTCGCTGCACACTTATGGCGGCCTGCCGGCCTGGCTGGCCGGCCTGGCGGTGCTGGTATTGGCGGCGGTGCTGGCACTGTACTACACGATTGCCTGCGCTTTGTATGTGAAGTTAGCGCCAGCTCACCGGGCTACTCGGGCGCTGCTGTTTGCCGCCCTCTGGCTGCTGGCCGAACTGGCAAGGGCGCGCTGGTTCACCGGCTTTGGCTGGGGCGGCATCGGCTACGCTCATACCGACGGTCTGCTGGCCGGCTATGCGCCCTGGCTGGGGGTGTTTGGCCTGGGCGCGTTGGCGGCCTGGCTGTCCATGACCTTGCCGCAAGCCTGGTCCTGCGGGCCCTGGCAGCGGGTGGCGGCCATGGCGGTGCTGGTCTGGCCCTCGGTCTGGCAGATGGACAGGGGTGCTGCGCAAGCCGGCTATTCGGTGGCGGCGGGTCAGCTGCAGGTGGCCTTGCTGCAAGGCAATATCGCCCAGGACGAAAAATTTCAGCCGGGCAGCGGTGTGCCGCTGGCGCTCCAATGGTATGGCGAGCAGTTGCGCGACAACACAGCCGCCCTGGTGGTGGCGCCAGAAACCGCCATTCCCCTGCTGCCCAGCCAGCTGCCCGAGGGCTATCAGCAGGCCCTGCTTGAGCGCTTTGCCCGGGGCGAGCAGGCCGCTTTGCTCGGCCAGCCCCTGGGAAGCTACAGCCAGGGCTACACCAATTCGGCGCTGGGGCTGAAACCCGCGCAGGCCAGCCCCTGGCGCTATGACAAACACCACCTGGTGCCGTTTGGTGAATTCATCCCACCTTTTTTTCGCTGGTTCACCGAGCTGATGAATATCCCCCTGGGCGACTTTCGCCGCGGCAGCGTCGATCAGGCCTCATTTGAGTGGCAGGGCCAGCGCCTGGCGCTCAACATCTGCTACGAAGACCTGTTTGGCGAGGAGCTGGCCAGGCGCTTTGCCGACCCCGCTCTTGCGCCGACCATGTTTGTCAACCTGAGCAATATTGCCTGGTTTGGCAACACGGTGGCCATTGCGCAGCACCTGCAGATCACCCGCATGCGCTCGCTGGAATTTGAGCGGCCCTTTCTGCGCGCCACCAACACCGGTGCCACAGCGGTGGTGGATCACCATGGCCAGGTGCGCTCGGCCCTGCCACCGCACACCCGCGCCGTGCTGCGCGCCGAGGTGCAGGGGCGCAGTGGCCTCACTCCCTATGCACGCTGGATGTCGCAGCTGGGCCTGTGGCCGTTCTGGCTAGCCGGGCTGGCCGCCGTCGGCCTGGCCTGGGCAGTCCGGCGCCGTGCAGGGTGGCGCTGAAGCGCCCCGTAGAATTAAGGCTAAGGCAAATCCGTCCTTGCCAAATGGATTGTTCCTTCAAGACAGGCGCTGATTGGGCTTGCATAGCCCCGGCAGACCCTGAACCAACTTTGAACCACCTCTGAACCGATAGCGCTCTTTGCCAGCCCAGCAACCTCACCAAGCATGTTGACCTTTCAGCAAATCATTCTCAAGCTGCAGTCTTACTGGGACGCCCAGGGCTGCGCGCTGTTGCAGCCCTATGACATGGAGGTCGGCGCTGGCACCAGCCACACCGCCACCTTTTTGCGGGCGCTGGGCCCAGAACCCTGGCGGGCCGCCTATGTGCAGCCCAGCCGTCGCCCCAAGGACGGCCGCTATGGCAACAACCCCAACCGCTTGCAGCACTACTATCAGTACCAGGTGGTGTTGAAGCCCGCACCCAGCAATATTCTGGAGCTTTACCTGGGTTCGCTCGAGGCGCTGGGCTTTGACCTGAAAAAGAACGACATCCGCTTTGTCGAGGACGACTGGGAGAACCCCACCCTGGGCGCCTGGGG
>JAFMJA010000059.1 GCA_017853735.1 Burkholderiaceae bacterium
TCAAAAATGATGTTCCAGTCTGTTGTAGCGGGCATCCTCCTTCTGTCCTCGTTGTTATGCATTGCCCAGGACTACCCTAAAAGGCCGATCAGGGTCATCATCCCCTTTCCACCTGGCAATACCATGGACGTCATGACCAGATTGGTGGCGCCGAGATTGTCAGAACGTCTTGGCCAGCAGATAGTGGTTGAGAATCGTGCTGGTGCCAGCGGCATGCTTGGGCTGGATCTGGTTGCCAAAGCCGCCCCAGATGGTTACACCATCGGCGCTGGTCAGGGTGGAAATCTGGTGGTCTTGCCCCACACCAGTAAGAGCATTCCCTACGATTCACTCAAAGATTTTGCGCCGATCGCTGTCTCAACGACCAATTACCTGGGCATTGCGGCCAGCACCACGGCGCCATTCAAAAATTTCTCAGAAATGATCGCCTATGCCAAAGCCAATCCAGGCAAGCTCACGGTAGCGACCAATGGCGAAGGTGGCTTTCCCCACTTGGTGTTTGAGCACTTGCGCATGATGGGAAATTTTTCCTACAACCATATTCCCTACAAGGGTTCTGCCCAGATCGTCACCGATTTGATGGGCGGTCAGGTTCAGGCTGGCATAGATGGAATCACCGGTCTGACGCCCCATATTCGTTCCGGCCGAATCAATTTATTGGCGGTAACCAACAAGTCTCGCGTCAACGCATGGGCTGATACCCCGGCTGCGGGCGAATCGGTTCCTGGGTATGAATCTGGCGGCTGGTTTGGTTATGTGGCACCGGCAGGCACACCGCGCGAAATAGTCGCCAGGCTCAACGATGAAATCAACCGCGCCATGAAGCAGCCCGAAGTGGTCGAAAAACTGACTTCACTGGGCCTGATCGTCGTCGCTGAATCGCCAGAGTATTTCTCTGAAGTGATTCGTAACGATCATGCCAAGTATGGCAAGCTGGTCCGCGATATTGGCTTCAAGCCGCAATAACCCACGTCCGTCAATGTATGCACATGCCTGAATCAGCAACCCCACCACGCTACGAACCCTTTGGTTGGCACCATTGGCCCGACCATTTTTTCATGTCATACCAGTTTCGTCGTGCGCTGGGCGAAACCCAGGAAGGCGGCGGCAGTGTCAGCGAGTCTTTTCAGGCTGCCAGCCGTATGGTTCCTGGTGATCTGGACAGCTGGCATCAGGAATGGATGCATGTCGCCAAGCGCAATGATCAGCGGGGTGATGAAGCCATTGCTGCCGGTCATATCCGCACGGCCATGAACTGTTGGCTTCGAGCGGCTGACCAGTTCCGTTCTGCCGAGTTCTGGTTGGCTTCGGATGATCCGAGACGCCTGCCAACCTTTGATCGGTGTGAAGCAGCCAGCCAAAAGTGGCTGCGACACCTGAACCCGCCTGGTGAAGTGGTGGAGATACCCTATGAAAACGGCAAGTTTCTGCCTGCCTACTTCATCAAATCGCCTGCCTATGGCATGGACGACAAGGTCCGGCAGCCCGTGTTGATCTCGGTGGGGGGCCTTGACTCATTCAAAGACGAGTTGTGGTTCATGACCGGTCGTGGTGCAGTCCAGCGAGGCATTGCGGTATTGCTGGTGGATGGACCCGGCCAGGGCGGTGCCCTGCGGCGACAGCACATCGTCTCCAGGCACGACTACGAAGTACCAATTGGACGTTGCATTGACTGGCTGGAAAAGCGCAGTGATGTGGATCAGCACCGGATTGCAGTGAGCGGATCGAGCATGGGCGGTTACTACGCGGCGCGCGCTGGCGCAAGGGAACACCGCCTGGCGGCCTGCATTTCGCACGGCGCCATCTGGGATATCGCCAAGCGCTTTGCAGATCGCGGTGAAAACCATGCATTGGCCGGCCACATGAAATGGGTTCTGGGCGCAAAAACCATGGCCGAAGCTGTTCAGATTGCCGCACCTTTCAAGCTGGAGGGTGTTCTGGACGATATGCAATGTCCCTACCTGGTCTTGCATGGCGGACATGATGTGCTGGGCGTCGAAACTGTCAAACTGGTGCATGACTATGCCAAGTCCAGGGGAATCAATGTCACCCTGCGTCTGACGGATGCCGAGGAAACCGGCGCTGAACATTGTCAGCACGACAACCCGACCCTTGGCCAGGAGATCATGCTGGACTGGCTGAGTGATATTTTCAAAATCGACCAGCGTCAGCTGATCTTTGCGCCAGGTTGATAAGAGTTCTTTCTTGGAGAGCCCCGTGCCGATTGCAGATGTTCGAGGCGTAAAAATCAATTACCAGGTCTTTGGTCAGACCGGGCCCTGGTTTGCTTTTGTCACAGGTGGCAGGCGCGGTTATGCCGAGTTCATCCCGCTGGCTGAAAAACTTGCGGCCCTTGGATGCCGGGTTCTCTTGCACGACCGGCGCAACACTGGTGCCTCTGAGGTGGTCATCGCGGGTGAAGAGGGTGAGGAAGAAATCTGGGCCGATGATCTGGTGCTCCTGCTCGGACAATTGAAAGCCTTGCCAGCATTTATTGGCGGCACCTCTTCAGGCGCCCGCATGTCCATGCTGGTGTATCTCAGGCATCCTGAGCAGGTACGCGGCCTGATTTTGGCTCGAATCACTGGAGGGGCTTTTGCGGCTGGTCGATTGCCGACCATGTATTACGGACAATTCATCCAAGCGGCCAAAGAGGGCGGCATGGCAGCAGTTTGTCAGACCGAGCAGTACCGCGAGCGCATTGCCGCCAATCCTGCCAATAAAGACAAGCTCATGGCCATGGATCCGCAGGACTATATCCGGGTGATGGAAAACTGGCTGTCGATTTTTCTCAAGGGCCCGAGAGCGCCGGTGATGGGCTTGACCGAACAGCAGCTGGGCTCGATCAGGGTGCCCACTTTGATTGTGCCGGGCAACGACAACACCCATGCATCTGGCAATGGATTGGCTGCCCATCAAATGATCCGTGGAAGCGAGCTTTTTCAACTGCCGATTCAGGATCAAGATGTACCGCTGCTGCCGTTTTCAGACTGGGCGCCCCATGAACCGGTACTGGCACAAAAATTCGTTGAATTCATGCGGCGTGTCCTGTCGCAAGCCAATCAATCTTCTCAGACCTGAGCAAAACAAAACATGTTCATCAAAGCCAACGGTCTACTAATGCACTACGTGGTGGACGGTCCGGAGGGCGCACCATGGGTGAGTTTCATCACTGGCATTGCGAACGACACCACTTTGTTTGCGGGCCAGGCTCAAGCACTGTCAGATCGATACCGTGTGTTGCGTTATGACTTGCGTGGTCAAGGAAAGACTCAATCAACTCCGGGTCCCTACACCATCGACCAGCTGGCGCAGGATCTGGTAGCCCTGTGGGATGCACTTGGTATCCGCCGGTCGCATCTGGTTGGCTTAGGTCTTGGCGGGTCGGTCAGCTTGAAGGTGGCGATCGATCATCCGCATCGCATTATTTCCCTGGCCCCCACCTGTTGTCGAGCACGTATGGTTCCCGAATTTGCTGCGATGTGGCATCGACTCACTGAGACGGTGAGCCAGGGTGGGGTTGAAGCGATTGTCGAACAGACAGCGCAGCGCTGGTTCTCTGATGAATTCAAGGCGGCCCACCCTGAAAAACTGGATGCGGTGCGCGTCATGATTCGCGGCACCAGCCAGCAAGGTTACCTGGGCGTGGTCGCTGCATTTCTTGGCCTGGATCTTCAGGATCAACTGGCGAAGATAGCGACGCCCACCCTTTTCATGGGCGGTGCGCTCGACAAGGTGGGCGGGCCTGAAGCACTGATGCGAACCATGGCGCAAAGTGTCTCCGGGGCCAGTTACCAGGCGGTTCCTGAAGCTGCTCACATTGCCAACCTGCAAAACGAGAATGGCTACAACGGCATTCTGCGAGCATTTCTGGATCAACATGCCTGATTCACACCTTCACAAAAGTGTCATGAAACATCTCTTGCCTTTTTTTGCATCGCTCTGCCTGTCTTTGGCATCGATGATCTGCGCTGCGCAAGCCTGGCCTTCCAAGCCAATTCGACTGGTGGAACCAGCAGGGCCGGGTAGTGCTGTGGACGTCTTTGCGCGATCACTGGCGCCACCTCTGGCAGAGGCTCTCGGCCAATCGATCGTGGTTGACAACCGCCCCGGTGCCAACAGCGCCATCGGGGCAAGAGAGGTTGCGCGAGCCGCGCCTGACGGTTACACCTTGTTGCACGCCAATATCAATAACTCACTGAACGACTTGTTGACTGGCGATCCCTGCTGCCGTTTGGGTGAAGCCCTGGTGCCTGTTACCCGGCTGACCAGTACGCCGCTAGTGATGGTGGTGCACCCTTCTGTTGCAGCCAGCAATCTGAAGGAGTACATCGCTTTGGCCAAATCACAGCCGCAGTTGCTGACATTTGCCTCCGGCGGTACGGGCGCAATTACTCAGTTGCTTGGCGAAAAAATCAAGTCGACTGCAGGAATATCAGTGCGTGAAATTCCTTACAAGGCAATTGGCGCTGAACTGCCGGATTTGTTGGCGGGTCATGTGTCGACGGCCTATCTAGCACCTGTTGTCGTATCCCAGCATATTCTTTCCGGGAAATTGAGAGCGCTCGGAGTGGCATCGCAGAAGCGTTTCAGCTTCCTGCCCGATGTTCCTACCCTCAGCGAAGGTGGCTTGCCAGGCATTGAGGCATCCGGGTGGAATGGCCTGTTTGTTCCGGCCGGCACCCCCAGGGACATCATTATCAGGTTGCAAATAGAAATTGCAAAAATTCTCGTCTCTCCCTCGATGAAAGCTGATGCTGCCAAGCGTGGCTACGAATATGGGGGTGAGTCTCCAGAGGAATTCCTGGTGTTTGTGCGCAGCGAAAAAGAGCGCTGGGGCCGTGTCATCAGGGAATCGAATATCAAGATTCAATAAGCCGATCCGTGCTCCTTGCGGACGGGCTGCAACATCAAGAAAGACTGCTTGTGAACTACCACAGCGAAATCCGTGATGGCATGCGGATTGATTGGGATGTGCCAATTTCCATGGATGATGGCTTGGTTTTGCGAGCCGATGTGTTCCGGCCAGTGGCCGAAGGCGCCTATCCAGTGATCATGACCTATGGACCATATGGCAAGGGCGTTGCATTTCAGGAGGGATACAAGACTTCCTGGGAGATCATGTGCCGGGAGAATCCCGATGCGGTTTCAGGCACCAGCAACCTCTATCAGAACTGGGAAGTGGTTGACCCGGAAAAATGGGTGCCGCACGGCTATGTCTGTGTGCGTGTAGATTCACGCGGGGCTGGACGCTCGCCAGGCTATCTGTGTCACAACAATAACCGAGAGCAAAAAGATTATCACGATTGCATCGAGTGGGCTGCCTTGCAGCCCTGGTCCAACGGCAAGGTGGGCTTGAACGGCATTTCTTACTATGCAGCAAACCAATGGCGGGCAGCTGCCATGCAACCGCCACATCTTGCAGCGATCTGTGTGTGGGAAGGTTGGCATGACAACTACCGTGATGGCAATCGCCACGGGGGCATTCTCTGCTCATTTAGGAAAAATTGGCAGGACATGCAGGTCAAGACTGTGCAGCATGGAGTTGGCCTGAATGGACGTAGAAGCCCAATCACCGGTGAGTTGGCCTGCGGGCCGCACACCCTGACACCTGAAGAACTCGCCAATAACCGGGAAGATATGGCCAGCCAGTTGTTGGCCCATGAAATGGATGGACCTTACTACCGTGAGCGTTCAGCCCAGCTTGACCGGGTACAGGTTCCCTTGCTGTCGGCAGCCAACTGGGGAGGGCATGGATTGCATCTTCGCGGCAATATGGAAGGCTTCGTGGGTGCTGCTTCCGAGCAGAAATGGCTGGAGGTTCATGGCGGAACTCACTGGGCGCCTTTTTACACCGACTATGGTGTGAAGATGCAGCAGAAATTCTTTGATTTTTTTCTCAAGGGTGAAAAAAACGGCTGGGACCAGGAACCCAAGGTTCGCCTCCAGATACGCCATCCAGGTGAGAAATTCGTAGAGCGCCATGAAAAGGAATGGCCACTGGCGCGCACACAGTGGACTCACTTTTACCTGGATCCAAGCAATATGGCTTTGACCAGAAACCCGGTAGAGGGTTCAGGCTCAATCACTTATGAGGCGCTGGGAGATGGCATCACCTTCTCGACGCCACCCCTGGATGAACCTATTGAATTCACTGGGCCATCTGCGTTGAAGCTTTTTCTGTCATCCACTACCAGTGATGCAGACGTGTTTGCTGTGTTGCGCGTGTTTGACAAGCAGGGCGCCGAGGTGGTGTTTCAAGGTGCCCTTGACCCACACTCCCCGATCAGTCTGGGTTGGCTCAGAGCCTCTCACAGAAAACTTGATCGCCATCTTTCCTTGCCGTATCGGCCCTATCACACCCACGATGAAAAACAAGTTCTTGTTCCGGGTCAGATCGTTGATCTGGACATAGAGATCTGGCCCACCTGTATTGTGATTCCCAAAGGCTATCGTTTGGCGTTGACGATACGTGGCAAGGACTATGAGTGGCAGGGTCCTGCGGCAACCCTCTCCAATATGAAGCACCCCATGCGTGGCTGCGGCCCATTTGTCCATGATGATCCAGTGGATCGACCAGAAAGTATATTTGGCGGCAAAGTGACCCTCCATTTTGGAGCGCATCACCCAGCGGCTATTTTGTTGCCGCTGATACCCTAAGCTGAGTAGCTATTGTCCAGCTGGCAGCCTATGCGGGCCTGAGCTCTACCTTTAGCTCAGTGCCGCTTTCGATGATCTGAAAAAGACGATCGATATTGGGGTGCTTGCCAGGGTTGGCGCGCGCATCGGCAACGTGTTCGGCAAATAATTCAAGCCCTTCGTGCGCTGCGGCAGGATGTATCCGCCCATGACGCTGGGCCAGTGCAGCGTAGACTGCAAGTGATCCGGTTTTTCCTGGCTTGTTCTCAATGCTTGCCACCGTCTGACCCGATGCATCCAGCAGCACCAGTTCGGCAAGGTGTTCGATCGACGGCAAAGTCTTCAAATTTTCTGCAAAGGCCATTTGTTTTCTCGGGTGTGGTGATCGGCTGAAACAAAGCTCACGGATGGGCAAGATCCATCAGTTCCAGGGCGTTAATGGCGCGCCAACGCAGTCTGCAGGCGTCGGATGGCACTGGCCGGGCTTGTCAGCACTGGTTTGTGAAGTGCTTGTTCAAGCTGTTTCTGCGTGTGCGCCATAGAGAATTGGCCGATCAAATAAACATCGCAGGCGGGCATTTGCATGGCGGCCTGTAAAACCATCCGGTCGTGGGTTTGTACATCACCTGCAAGGAGAATTTCCATAGCTCCTGCCGCACAGCCACCCTCTGTGGTGATTGGCAAACCTCTAAGCTCAATGGCAGTTTCGAGCTCTTTCAGCATGGATGCAGTCGAGGGCGCAAAGGTGGTCAGCAAGCCGATACGACATGGCTTGCCCAATCTAGCGCATAAGTCGAGTGCGTCATCAAACATCGCCTCATTGGGTTTGAGCACAGGAATATTTTGGGCGTTTTTGGCGGCTTCAATCGCAGGACCAAAGGCCGAACAGGTAAAAAGAATCGCCTCGGCGCCTTGTTTTTCCATGTAGGAGGCTAGGCCTACCATTCGCTCAATCATGGGTGGTCCCATGCCATGTGCTTGCAAATCTGAGGGCAGGCTATCGTCCAGAAGATTTTTGCATTTGGCCTCTGGCCACAGTTGCTCAAAGACATCGCTGACAGGTTTGATTGCCAGAGGTGTTGCATGGATAAGCGCGATTCTTGGGCCAGTCATAGGATGGTTTGGACTTTCTTTTTTGAGTTTTATTTGGCTTGAATATTTGCAGCCTTGATGATCTCTGCATTTGTCTGCATCTCAGCACGAATCATCCCGTCAAATTGATCAGGACTCATTGGCATGGGTTCTGCCCCCAAACCGGCTAGCCGATCTTTCACTTCAGCAGACTGCAATGCCTTGAGCGAAAATTGGTTGAGCTTGATCACAATATCTTTCGGAGTTTTAGAGGGCACCAGCATGCCTGTCCAGAACAGGTAATCTGCTTTTTCAACTCCAGCTTCGGTGAGCGTGGGAACGTCAGGAAGCTGCGCGGATCGCTTGGGTGTTCCGACTGCCAAGGCCAGCAACTTTCCTGATTTGATCATCGGCAAGGCTGAAACCAATGGGGCAAAAAAGTAGTCGACGCGGCCGGCCATCGTTTCTGTAATGGCTTCGGGGGATCCCTTGTAGGGAACGTGTACAGCGTTGATGCCAGTAGCCAGTTTGAATTTTTCTGCGCTCATATAGGTGGCGCTACCCACGCCGACCGATGCATAGTTCAGTTGTCCAGGATTGCTCTTGGCGGCCTCCACCACATCCTTGACGGTCTTATAGCCCTTGGCTGGGGATACCACCATGACATTTGGAACGATGGCCAGTGGGGTGACAGCAGAAAAGTCGCGCAATGGGTCATAGCTGACTTTGTTGATCAAGGGAAGCACGGTATGCGCACTGGTATAGACCAGTACGGTGTGTCCGTCGGCAGGTGCGTTGAGCAGACTTTGGATAGCCAATGTGCCCGCAGCTCCTGCCTTGTTCTCAACAACAACAGGTACTCCGAACTCGGCCTGCAGCTTTTCGGCAACTGACCGAGCCACGATGTCGGAAGCGCTTCCTGCGGTTGCACCCGAGATCAGCTTGATCGGCCGGTTAGGAAAATTCTGCGCCTGCAGCGACAACGGTAGCGAAATTGTGAGTGCAGCCAACAGGCTGTAGCCAGTCATCCAGTGTTTACGCAAACTGGCAGTGCGAAAAATGAGATTTTTAAGCATGTTGGTTCAAGTTGAGGTGAAAGGTTAAATCCGCAGCAACCCGAGCTGCTGAGCCATCCAGTCAGCAGTGCGAAGTCGGTAACGATAGGGTCGGTTGTTGGCAATATGGTTGCCATCTTCCACGATCAGCAGTTCCACTGGCCCAGAAGCTTCTTGCGCCATACGCTGTGTATCTTGCCAAGGAATGATGCGATCGAGCTTGCCAGTCACCAGAAATAGCGGACATTCAATTTGCTGGGAAATACCATTTTTCAGGGTCAGGGTATGACTGTAGGCTTTGGCTTCTTCTTGGGTTTTCAAGTGACTGCGCACGCGAAAGGCTTCTCGAGTCAGTTCTGGAAGAGCATCCCAGGTGTCACCAAAGCAGTAGGGACCTGCCAGGCCAATGCACGCCTTGAGTCTTTTCTCAAAAGCTGCTGCGCGAGGAGCATAGTAACCCCCGAGGCTAACGCCCCACAGTCCAATACGCTGGCTGTCAACCTCCTGGCAGTTGAGTAACCAGTCCACCATGGCCTTGACAGCAACCTCATAGTCTCCACGGATGGGAAATTGATATTCAGCCTCACCTTGGCCAGGCCCGTCGACCATCAAGGTGGCCATGCCACGCGCTAAAAAGGGAAGCTCATAGGCTTCCAGCTCCTCTTTCGCTGAGTCCAGGCCGGGCACCATGATTAATACTGGAGGTTTCACCGCGTCATAAGGAAGGCGAAGAAAGCCAGCCAAAAATCCGTTCTCATAGGGGATTTCCACACGCCGAGCTGGAGGGCGCATATGCGGTAGGGCCAGTTGTTTGCACTCGACAGCCTTCATATGCGCAGCGCGCATTTCATCGATATCGTGAACCGATACAAATTTTGCAAAGTGGTAGTACACCGCTGCGCGTGAAAGATGTTCACTGGCGCTGAGCTTGAAATCTTGGGACAAGGCTTCTCGTCCAAGGTCTTCATGAACCTTTGCCCGTTGACACCAGGCGCCAGTCCATTGCTCCCAACGAGTCAGGCTTTCGGTTACTTCCTGAAAATCGGTCAGCAAGACGCCATTAGAAACAAAACGGGGAGCCCAATGCGAGATGGCAGATTGAATCCGTGGATCCTTGGTCATGATGGAGTTGGATTTTTGAAGTTAGGGGTGTTTAATAAAAAATCAGATTCCCAAACCAGCCAGCATCTCACCGGGGTAGCGGTCCCCAGCGCGAGATTGTGGGGTAAAGATACTTTCCAGCGCCAGTATGTCTTCCTTGCTGAGAGATTTGGATGCTGCAGCGACACTTTGTTCCAGGTATTTAATTCTTTGTGTGCCAGTGATCGCCACGATGTCTTCGCCTTGGGCAACTACCCAGGCAATAGCCAACTGGGCAGTAGTAAGGTCTAGCCGATCCGCGATTTCTTTCATTTTGGCCACCAGGGTCAAATTGTTTTCAAGATTGACCCCATGAAAACGCGGATGGATGCGTCGGCGGTCATTAGGCGCTAAATCGTCAAAATTCTGAATGTCGCCTGTCAGCAAGCCTCTACCCAGGGGCGAGTATCCCACGAATGCAATTCCCAGATCTCTGCAAACATTCATGATGTTGACCTGGGTATCCCGATACCACAACGAAAACTCGGACTGCAAGGCAGTGATCGGATGAACTCGATGGGCGCGTGACAGGGTTTCAACACCAGCCTCGCAAATCCCCAGGTATCTCACCTTGCCTTGTTCCACCAGACGCGATAGCGCACCCATGGTGTCCTCAATCGGTACCTTGGGATCGACGCGGTGAAGGTAATAAATGTCAATACAGTCGGTTCCCAGGCGCTTCAGACTGGCTTCACAACAGGACCGGGCATATAGTGGATCTGCATTAGTGGCTTTGCTGCCATCAGCCAATGTGATGTTGCCAAATTTACTGGCGATGATGGCCTGTTCTCTCTTTCCTACTAGAGAAGCGCGCAACCATTCCTCATGCTTGCCATTCCAGTACGCGTCAGAACTGTCCAAAAAATTGAGTCCCAACTCGAGTGCGCGGCTGATCAGGTCTTTGAATTCAGACTGACCTTGTGCACTGAAATCAGAAAATCCCATGCTATGTCCAAGGCCGATTGAGGAAACCAGCAGGTCAGATTTTCCAAGTCGTTTTTTGTCCATAGAGGAATTGTTACGAATTTACGATCGGCCCGAAAGAGAAGCTTGAGCTACTAATTCAAAATCCAGACTGTTGGCAGACATAAAAAATTCATCACCTGAAATTTAAACGGAACTTTAGAAAGTGGCAGTTAGCTCAATCTATTTAATACAAACCAGCTTGTGCAGAGAGGCGCCCACTGTCCCTGGCTCAATTACTGCCCAAGGTGCTGGTTTTTTATCGCTGAGTAATATGTCTCCGTTGGCCATTGGGCGCGAGTAATCGGTGAACGATAGTGTTCTCACTCGGTTTTTCAGGCAGTCAAACTCTTTCCAGGACATTCTTGACCAAATGCCTTCAGCATTTCGTTGGTTGAGACTGCGAATCTCCCACATTCTTATCAGGCTGTTGTCCTGGCGTACTGTGGTCGGGTCGATGAAGTACTCTGCCACATCATTTTCACCCACCTTCACCCATTGCGACCACGCACATATCGGGCTTGCAATTAGAAAAACCAGAAGCAGGGATTTGATGCAATGCATGGGTTTTCAGTTTTTTTCTGTGTTTTTTGCGAAATTTGTCGAGTCATCTTGAGTGACCTGAAGCCAGATGATGATACATAAATCCCTTGATCATTAGATAAATGAACCTACACTTTCGCAGCTAGTGATCCGACTGCAAATAAAAAAGACTTAGGTAATTTCTTACCTAAGTCTTTCAATGTTTGGCTCCCCGACCTGGG
>JAFMJA010000325.1 GCA_017853735.1 Burkholderiaceae bacterium
TTCGGATACGCCGCAACCCATCGCCTATGACCATGTGGTGGTCTGTGCTGGCGCCGAATCTGGCAGGCTATTGCGTCCTCTGGGCCTGAGCTTGCCGATCGCATCTGTGCATGGCTATTCCATCAGCGCCAACATCCGCGAGGCCATGGATGCGCCGCTGGGCGCACTCATGGACGAGCGCTATAAGGTGGCCATTTCCAGGCTGGGCAACCGAATTCGGGTAGCCGGAGGTGCCGAGCTCGGTGGCAGTCCTGAGCGCCATCGGCTCGATGCCATTGCCACCCTCTACAAGGTGCTGCAGGACTGGTTTCCTGGCGCCCCCTTGTTCAGCCAAGGGGTTCAGGTCTGGAAGGGAGCTCGGCCCATGTTGCCCGATGGCCCTCCCCTGCTGGGACCCAGCGGTATCCCGGGAATCTGGCTGAACCTGGGCCATGGCTCCAGCGGTTGGGCCTTGAGCAGCGGTTCAGCGCGCGCGCTGGCCGATCTGATTGTTGGGAATAAGCCTGAAATTGATCTTGCCGGCCTGGGTTTGGACAGACTGAGATCCTGAGCATGAGAATTTCGCTACATTAGACACAATTTGGTCACATAGTGTCCCATTCATGGCATCAGAATCCCTCAGGACCTGCTTGTTCGCAAGAATGCCCGCCGATATGGAGCCTATTTCCCAACTGGCCAAACCAGCGTTGATCTGTACCAGGACCACTCCCGTTGTGGTGGCTGTACTGTGTTCGCTGCCTCAGTGGCCAGCCTGTCCCTGTCTTCTCCAACAAGCCTCGGAACCGCTATGAAGGTCAAATTCTGGGGCGTTCGAGGCTCCATCCCATCCCCTGGCCCCAGAACGGTACGCTATGGCGGCAACACAACCTGCATTGAGGTCCGAACCGACAACAATGAGTTGATCATTCTGGATGCGGGCACTGGGATCTTCCCCTTGTCTCAGACTTTGTTGCCTGAGCTCCCCTTGCAGGCCAATCTTCTTCTGACCCACACCCACTGGGATCATATTCAAGGCCTGCCCTTTTATATGCCCAACTTCATACCAGGCAATATCCTGAGGCTGCACGGTGCTTTTGACCCGGTATCTGGAAAGGGGGTTGAGCAGGCCCTGACCGTTCAGCTGCAACACAGTTTTTTTCCGGTACTGGAAGATCAAATTCGCGCTGGCGTTGAATATGTCACCCTCACATCAGGCACGCCGATTCATATCGGCAGCGCGCGCGTTACCCCCTTCCAACTCAATCACCCGGTCATCAACTTTGGCTATCGTATTGAATGCAACGGCAAATCGGTTTTTTTCACCGGTGATCACGAACCGCCTTTCAACCCCTGCCCTGCTGGCGATCCCAAATTTGAGGAGTCTCAGCGCTTGCTTGAGCGCAGTGAGCGGGCAATCATTGATGCCATGCAGGGCGTGGATGTCTTGATTGCCGACAGCACCTTCACCGATCAGGAGTACCCTGAAAAAATCGGTTGGGGTCATGGCACCTTGCGCAGCAGCATGCAGATCGCCCACCAAGCTGGGGCCAAAGTGCTTTATTGCACCCATCACGAGCCGTCCCGGTCTGATGATGACCTGGAGGCTGCCTTTGCCCAAGCCCTAGCCAGTCACTCCGGTGTGCGCAGCAACACCAATATCCGACTGGCCCGCGAAGGGGAGTGCTACGAGTTCTGACCTTGCCTGAGAGCATGTTCAAGATCGCACCTGGACCCTCCTGGCTGTTGCATGGCAGCACTCAGACAAAATCTCTGGAGGCCAACAGTCGCAATCTCCTGCCTGCCAACACCCTGATGCAGCGTGCGGGCTTGGCCAGCGCCCGCCTGACGCTGGCGCTGGCGCCGCATGCCCAGACAATTTGGATCGCCTGTGGCCCAGGAAATAATGGGGGCGACGGACTAGAGGCCGCCTGCCATCTGCACCAGTGGGGCAAAACTGTCCATCTCAGCTGGCTGGGAAGCCCTGAGTCGGCGCCGGAGGACGCCCATGCTGCCTACCAGCGGGTTTTGAACGCTGGCCTCAGCATCCAACGAAATACCCCACCAGAATGCGATTTTTGCGTGGATGCCTTGCTGGGTATCGGCGCCTCCAGGCCGGCTGAGGGGGTGCTCTTGGAATGGATCCACCAGATCAATGGGCTTGATGTCCCTGTGCTGTCGGTAGACCTGCCGTCCGGCTTGGATAGCGATACCGGCTTTGCCCACGGTGTGCATGTGCGCGCCACGCACACCCTCAGCCTGCTCACCCTCAAACCAGGGTTATTCACATCACTGGGGCGAGATGCGTCTGGTCAGGTCTGGTTCGATACGCTTGGGATTCCCGCAACTACAGTCCCCGCCGCAGCCCAGCTCAATGGCAAGCCCGCCCCAATGCAGCGCCCCCACGCATCCCACAAAGGCAGCTATGGCGACCTTGCGGTGATCGGAGGGGCGCCAGGGATGACTGGCGCGGCCATCCTCGCCGCGAATGCAGCACTTCATCATGGGGCAGGCCGGGTGTTTGTCTGCCTGCTGGCCGACGATGCTCCGCCCTGCCTGGCCGCCTACCCTGAACTCATGCTGCGTCCGGCCAAGACTTTTGATGTCAGCGCCATGACCCTGGTGTGCGGC
>JAFMJA010000060.1 GCA_017853735.1 Burkholderiaceae bacterium
CTGTTAGCTATTTTGAGCAAGGACAAACTGCAGTTGCCCTAGATGAGCTCAAACAGTCACTGGTGCTGGATCCCAATTACATGCCGGCGCACAATCTTCGTGGCCTGATCTACATGCGCCTGAATGAACTCAAACTGGCCGAGGACAGCTTCAAGCGGGCCCTGACCCTGGCGCCACGCGATGGCAATGTGTTGCACAACTATGGCTGGTTGCTATGTCAGCAAAGCCGCTTTACCGAGTCAAGCCAATCTTTTACCCAGGCCTTGGCCAACCCGACCTACAGTGCCCGCGCCAAGACCTGGCTGACCCAGGGGCTCTGTGAAATCCGGGCCGGAAAGCCGGCCGAGGCGGAATTCAGCCTGAACCGCTCCCTGGAGCTTGACGCTGGCAACCCGGTGACGGGCTATAACCTGGCCTTGTTGCTTTATCAGCGGGGAGAGTTGGTGCGCGCGCAGTTTTATATCCGCCGAATCAACAACAGTGAATTGGCCAACGCCGAAACCCTGTGGCTGGGTATGCGCGTCGAGCGCAAGCTCGACAATCAGATCGCTTTGCAACAGTTGGCAGCCCAGCTCGACAAACGCTTTCCACAGTCGCGCGAGTTGCAAGCCTATCAGCGGGGTCAATTTGATGACTGACACATCGCAAACCATGACTGATGATCTGTCGCAAGAAGCGCCTGCTCCAGTGACCGCCGGCTCCTTGCTGCGCCTGGCCCGCGAAGCAAACGGTCTTCATATTGCTGCGCTGGCGGTCTCGATCCGGGTGCCTGTCAAAAAGCTGGAGGCGTTGGAGGCCAACCGTTTGGACGAGCTCCATGATCCGGTTTTTATCCGTGCGCTGGCTGGGCTGGTCTGTCGTGCTCTCAAGATTGAACCCGCCCCGGTGATGGATTTGCTCCCCCAATCAGCGCCACCGCTCTTGCGCGGCGATGTGGCGGATATCAATGTCCCTTTCCAGCGCCCTGGAGAAGCGCAGTCCAGCAGTTTCCTGCGCCAGATACCCAAGCCTGCGCTCTTGTTGGTGGCACTCTTGCTGGTGGCGACTGGCCTGCTGTTTCTGATGCCCGATGCTCAGGAAGGCAGTTCACAGGCAACCGGCAGTCCTGCAGCGCTTGTCAATGAACCTGTACCCATTTTGCCGGTTACCGTCATCGGCCAGAATTCCACTTCTGTTCCAGTACCCCCGGCTGTAGCAGTGTCTCCGCCATCACCAGTCAAGCTGCCTGCCCGGCAGGTGCAGGAACAGGTCAGCCCGCGACCGCCTACTGCCGCAACATCGCCATTGGCAGCAATCCGGGTTGCTCAAGATTCATTGCTCCAATTCAAGACTGCCGATGAGTCATGGATCCAGGTGACCGACGGCAAAGGTGAAATTCTGTTGAGCCGAAATCTGGCACGGGGAGAAACCGCGCTGGTGGCCAAAGGTCAGCTTCCTCTGCAGGTGGTGATCGGGCGTGCTGATGTCACCGAGGTGTGGTTGCGTGGCAAATCTTTTCCCCTTCAGGGGCTGAGCCGCGAAAATGTGGCGCGTTTTGAGGTTGGTCCATGAAGTCTTGTCCCGCTTCGCAGGCTCAGATCCAGGAGGCACGGCCGAGCGAGCGCCGTTCACGCCAGGCGCGGGTGGTTTGGCGAGATCAGGTGGTCACCATTGGATCTCAGGCGCCGGTACGGGTGCAGTCCATGACCAATACCGATACCGTGGACTCAGTGGCGACAGCCATTCAGGTCAAAGAACTGGCCCTGGCCGGGTCGGAGTTGGTTCGAATCACGGTCAATTCCCCCGAGGCTGCTCAAGCTGTCCCGCATATACGTGAACAATTGGACCGGATGGGTATCTATGTGCCCTTGGTGGGTGACTTTCATTACAACGGTCATACCCTGCTGTCGCAATATCCGGATTGCGCTGAGAGTTTGTCCAAATACCGTATCAATCCTGGCAATGTCGGCAAAGGTGACAAGCGAGATCGCCAGTTTGGGCAAATGATCGAGGTGGCGCTCAAGTGGAACAAGCCTGTTCGCATCGGGGTCAACTGGGGCAGCCTCGACCAGGAATTGATGGCCGATATGATGGACGCCAACAATCGACGAGCCCAGCCCTGGAGCGCCAAGTCGGTGATGTACGAGGCGCTGATCACTTCGGCTCTTGGCTCAGCCCAATTTGCCGAATCGATGGGAATGGCCCCCGAGCAGATCATGCTGTCATGCAAGGTGTCTGGTGTGCAAGACCTGGTATCGGTCTACCGTGAGCTGGCGCGCCGTTGCGACTATCCCCTGCACCTGGGGCTGACCGAGGCGGGTATGGGAACCAAAGGCACGGTGGCATCCACCGCCGCCTTGGCCATCCTCTTGCAAGAAGGCATAGGCGATACCATTCGCGTTTCCCTGACCCCCCAGCCAGGCGAGGCGCGTACCCAGGAAGTGGTGGTGGCTTCTGAAATCCTGCAGTCCCTGGGCCTGCGCAGCTTTGTACCCAGTGTGACCGCTTGCCCTGGTTGTGGCCGCACCACCAGCACCACCTTTCAGGAGCTGGCCAAGCAGATCGATGATTTTCTTCGCGCCCAAATGCCGATCTGGCGTACCCAATACCCCGGTGTTGAATCGCTCAAGGTGGCGGTGATGGGGTGCATCGTCAACGGTCCAGGCGAAAGCAAGCATGCCGATATCGGTATCAGCCTGCCTGGTAGCGGCGAAGCCCCTGCCGCACCGGTTTTTATCGATGGCCACAAGCGCCTGACCCTGCGAGGCGAGGGTATTGCCCAGGAATTCCAGCAGATTGTCGAGTCCTATATCGAAAAGCGTTTTGGTGCCAATCTGACTGCCAAAACCATGTAACCCATGAGCGAAAAAAAACTGGCCGACAAGGTCGAAAAATTGTTGGGCGTGCGCGGGATGAACGACATCCTTCCCCCCGACTCAGCGCGCTGGGAGTGGCTGGAGGGCCAGGTACGTGCGTTGATGGCGCGTTTTGCCTATCGCAATATCCGCACACCGATTGTCGAACCCACCCCGCTGTTCATCCGCAGTCTAGGCGAGGTGACTGACATCGTTGAAAAGGAAATGTATTCTTTCGAGGACCGTCTCAATGGCGAGGCCCTGACCCTGAGGCCAGAAAGCACCGCCGGTGTGGTACGCGCTACCGTTGAGCACAACCTTCTGTATGACGGTGGCAAGCGCCTGTACTACATGGGCCCGATGTTTCGACATGAGCGGCCGCAACGCGGTCGCTACCGCCAGTTCCACCAGATCGGCGCCGAGGCTCTCGGGTTTGCCGGACCTGAAATCGATGCAGAAATGATCTTGCTGGCTGATGCCTTGTGGCAGGTGCTGGATCTGCGCGATGTGCAGCTAGAACTCAACAGCCTGGGCCAGCCTGATGAAAGGCGCCAGCATCGCCATGCCTTGATGGATTATTTTTCGCGCCATGCCGCCGACCTCGATGAAGATTCAAAGCGTCGCCTGCACCTCAATCCGCTGAGGATTCTCGACACCAAGAACCCAGCCATGCGTGAATTGGTCGAGGGCGCGCCCAAGCTGATGGATTATTTGGGGCAGGCGTCCTTGGCACATTTTCAGCGGGTTTGCGCGATTCTGGATGCGGCGGGCGTTCGCTACCAGATCAACCACCGCCTGGTGCGCGGGCTCGATTACTACAATCTCACCGTATTCGAATTCGTCACCAACCGGCTAGGAGCGCAGGGCACGATCTGTGGCGGTGGCCGATACGACTACCTGATCGAGCAGATTGGCGGCAAGCCAGCGCCTGCAGTAGGCTGGGCGCTGGGGGTGGAGCGGGTGCTCGAGTTGCTCAAAGAGCAGAGCCCGGCGTCGAGCGTGCCTGCACTGGATGTTTATGCCATCGTACCGGACACAACTTTTTTCCCTGCCGCGATGCGTTGCCTGCAGGTCTTGCGTGCAACTGGCATACGGGCCCAGATGCATGCTGGCTCTGCCGATGGCCCTGGCAGCATGAAATCACAATTCAAAAAGGCCGATGCCAGTGGCGCGCGCTTTGCCTTGGTTTTTGGGGCCGATGAGATGGCGCGTGGCGAGGTGACGCTCAAGTCCTTACGCGACGGCCTGGGCGACCAGGCCTGCTACCCCCTGTCCGAAGTAAGCACCTGGGCCGCACGCCTACAATCGCAGACCTGATCAACATTCACTCTCATGGCACATCTCGATCTCGAAGAACAGGAACAGCTGGACCAGCTGAAACATTTCTGGAAGCAATATGGCAACCTGATCTCCTGGTTGCTCATCATCGTGCTGGCTTCATATGCCGGCTGGAATGGCTGGCAATACTGGCAGCGCAAGCAAGCAACCCAGGCTGCTGCACTGTACGATGAGCTCGAGCGGGTGGCCCAGGCTGGGGACCTCGCCAAACTTGATCGCGTTCTGGCCGACATGCAGGAGCAATTCGGATCCACGATCGCCGCCCAGCAGTCGGCACTCCTTGCGGCCAAAACCTATATGGGTGCAGGCAAGCGAGAGGCCGCCCAGGCCGCGTTGAGCCGTGTGGTCGACAAAGCTTCCGACGAGGGGTATCGCGCCATTGCCCGCCTGCGACTGGCGGCCGTGCTGGCTGATGCCCAGTCCTATGATGAAGCACTCAAGCAACTCGCTGTCACCTTTCCCGTGGAATTTGTGGCACTGGCAGACGACCGTCGGGGAGATATTTATCTCGCCCAAGGCAAGCAGAAAGAGGCCGCAGCCGAGTACCTCAAGGCTTACCGTGCTTTGACCCAGGATCAGGATTACCGCCGCTTGGTCGACGTCAAACTGGCAGCGCTTGGGGTGCATGCAGAGACCCAGTCCGGGACCAAGCCGTGATCTCTCCGCGCAGCCTGATCGTCCTGGCCATGGCGCTGGTCCTGGCGGCCTGTTCCAGTTCGGGCAAGCGGCCACAGCCGGTCGAGTTGGGCGCCGAGCCCCAGGCCCTCAAGGTCGAGTCTTCCTGGCGCGCCAGCCTGGGTGCAGTAGGCTTCTCTTTGCAAACCCGGGTAGTGGGTGAGCAACTGGCCCTGGCCTCCTCCGATGGAACAGTGCTTGTACTGAATGCCCAAAATGGATCGGATGTCTGGCGTCAATCGGTGGGCACGCCATTGTCCGCCGGAGTTGGTTTTGATGGCCGGTGGGCCTCGGTCATCACACGGGACAATGAGCTGGTGACACTTGAGCAAGGCCGGATTCTCTGGCGACAGCGCCTGAACGCCCAGGGATTCACTCCGCCACTGGTGGCGGGCAATCGGGTCTTTGTGCTGGCAGGTGATCGCAGCGTGCAGGCATTCGATGCCCAGTCTGGGCGTCGACTCTGGACCCAGCAACGCGCGGGCGAGCCTCTGGCATTGCGCCAAGCCGGTGTGCTGGAACCCGTTGGAAACACCCTGGTTGTTGGACTGTCTGGCAAGCTGGTTGGGATGGACCCCCTCAATGGCAGTTCTCGTTGGGAGGTGCCCCTGGCAACCCCACGCGGAACCAATGACATTGAAAGGCTGGTCGATCTGGTTGGGCCCATGGGACGTCTTGGCAATGTGGTGTGTGCGCGCGCTTTCCAGGCCGCTGTAGGCTGTGTAGACGCAGCACGTGGGAATTTGCTCTGGAGCAAAACGGCCAACGGACAAGTGGGCCTGACTGCCCTGGCAGATGCTGTCTACAGCAGTGAAGCGGATGGCAGCCTGCTGGCATGGCGGCTTGATAACGGTGAACGCATCTGGAGTGGTGAACATTTGCGCTGGCGTCATTTGGGCGCTCCATTGGCCACCCCACGCGCATTGCTTGTGCCCGATCGTTCTGGGCTTCTGCACTTCGTTTCTCCCAAGGATGGCTCACTCTTGGCGCGGGTAAGGTTCGAAGGGGGCACGGCTCTGGCGGCCCCTCCGGTGCTGGTGGGCTCCAGCATCGTGACCGTTTCCCGCACAGGCCAAGTCCAGGCCTGGCGCATCGCCGACTAGCCTAGCCCTGCTTATGAAGCCCGTGCTCGCCCTGGTGGGGCGCCCCAACGTTGGCAAGTCGACGCTTTTCAACCGGCTGACCAAGTCCCGCGATGCCATCGTGGCCGATTTTGCCGGGCTGACCCGTGACCGTCACTACGGAAATGGCCGTATTGGCCAACAGGAGTTCATCGTCATTGACACGGGTGGATTCGAGCCTGATGCCAGCCAGGGCAGCATCTACCGGGAGATGGCCAAACAGACCCGGCAGGCCGTGGCTGAAGCAGATCTGGTCTTTTTCGTGGTCGATGCACGCCAGGGCCTGTCGGTCCAGGACCACGACATTGCCAGGTACTTGCGTCGCCTGGGCAAGCCCTGTCTGCTGGTTGCCAACAAGGCCGAAGGCTTGAAGGACAGCGCACATCTGGCAGAATTTTTCGAGCTGGGCCTGGGCCAGGTACTGCCGGTATCCGCAGCCCATGGAGAGGGTGTTCGCTCGCTGGTGGAACTCGCCCTGAAGTCCCTGGCGCTGCCGACTGAGGAGCAGCAAGAGCAGACGCCTGACCCTGACCTGATCCGTCTGGCAGTGGCAGGGCGACCCAATGTGGGCAAATCCACGCTGATCAATACCTGGCTGGGAGAAGAGCGGCTGGTGGCCTTTGACCAACCGGGCACCACCCGAGACGCGATTACGGTGCCATTCGAGCACAAGGGGCAACGCTTCGAACTGATTGATACGGCCGGCTTGCGTCGAAAGGGGAGAGTGTTTGAGGCTATTGAAAAATTTTCCGTGGTCAAGACCTTGCAGGCGATTGAGTCGGCCAATGTGGTTCTGCTCTTGCTCGACGCCACCCAGGGCGTCAGCGATCAGGATGCGCATATCGCCGGTTACATTCTGGAGAGCGGACGTGCCGTGGTGCTGGCGGTGAACAAATGGGATGCGGTGGATTCCTATCAGCGTGAAATGCTGCAGCGTTCCATCGAAACGCGGCTGCCTTTTCTGAAATTTGCCAACCTGCACTTCATTTCTGCACGCAAACGGCAAGGTCTGGGCCCTTTGTGGAGTTCGATGGTGCAGGCACACAAGGCCGCGGGCTGCAAAATGTCCACCCCGGTGCTGACCCGTCTTCTCCAGGAGGCCGTTCAGTTTCAGGCGCCCAGGCGCTCGGGCATGTTTCGCCCCAAATTACGGTATGCGCACCAGGGAGGCTCGAACCCGCCGGTGATTGTGATCCATGGCAATTCGCTCGACCATGTCAGCGATGCCTACAAGCGATTTCTGGAAACCCGGTTTCGCAAGGCCTTCAATTTGGTAGGAACTCCCTTGCGCATCGAGATGCGTACCGCACAAAACCCCTATGCGGACAAGCAGGACTGAGCGGCATTCAAAGCCTGAAAGTTAGTCTGGAAATTCGCTGGCCTTTATCACCCCATAATGGCCTGTGGTAAGGTAGACGCCTTGTCAAACTTTGAACACGGAGAATATCGTGAGCTCAAACAAAGGTCAGCTTTTGCAAGACCCGTTCCTCAACATCCTGCGTCGTGAACATGTGCCGGTATCGATCTACCTGGTCAACGGCATCAAACTGCAGGGACAAATCGAATCCTTTGATCAATATGTCGTTTTGCTGCGCAATACCGTGACGCAGATGGTCTACAAACATGCCATATCGACCATCGTGCCAGGTCGGGCGGTTAACTTCTCGGCGGTGGCAGAGGGCGGTGACAGCCCTGCCGACGCATCCTAAGACGGCCTCGTAGCTGACTTGCACGCTTTAGTGGATCGTCCAGCCGCTGCCGCCGTTTTGGTGGGGGTGGATCTGGGCAAGCCCCATTTCGATGCCGAACTCGAGGAGCTTGGCCTCCTGGCGCAAACTGCTGGCTTGCAGCCTGTTGCCCGACTGACTTGCAAGCGCAAGGCGCCAGATGCCGCGTTGTTCGTGGGCAGCGGCAAGGCCGAGGAGATCAAGGCTCTGGCCAGCCAGAGTGGCGCTACCGAGGTGCTGTTTGACCAGAGCCTGAGTCCTGCTCAACAGCGCAATCTGGAGCGCCAACTGGACATGCCGGTCAATGACCGGACCCTGTTGATCCTGGAGATCTTTGCCCAGCGTGCCCGTAGCCATGAAGGCAAGTTGCAGGTTGAACTGGCCCGGCTTCAGTACCTGAGCACGCGACTGGTGCGTCGCTGGTCGCACCTGGAGCGGCAAACCGGGGGCGCAGGTCTGCGTGGCGGACCGGGCGAGAAGCAGATCGAACTGGACCGGCGCATGATTGGCGAGGCCATCAAGCGTACCAAGGAACGTTTGAGCAAGGTCAAACGTCAGCGCCAGACCCAACGCCGGCAGCGTGCCCGTCGCAACGCGTTCACCATGTCCTTGGTCGGCTACACCAATGCTGGCAAGTCCACACTGTTCAACGCCCTGGTCAAGGCCCAGGCCTATGCGGCCGACCAACTCTTTGCCACCCTGGACACCACAACCCGTCAGCTCTATCTGGCAGAGGCGGGCAGGTCAGTGTCCCTGTCCGACACGGTGGGTTTCATTCGCGACCTGCCCCATGGTCTGATCGACGCCTTTGAGGCCACTTTGCTCGAGGCGGTCGATGCAGACTTGCTTTTGCATGTGGTGGACGCCTCCAATCCCGAATACCCCGAGCAGATCCAGCAAGTGCAGGGCGTACTGCAGGAGATTGGCGCTGGCGGGATTGCCCAGGTGCTGGTATTCAACAAGCTAGATGCTCTGGCGCCTGAGCGTCAACCTCAGCGGCTGTTTGACCACTACGATCTGGACGGGGTGATGACCCCCAGGGTGTTTGTCAGTGCCCGCCAGGGCCATGGGATGTCAGAATTGCGCAATTGCCTGTCCGGTCTTGTTCAAAATCAGAGCGAGCACGCCGAGTTGTCAAAACCGGATGAATTCGGGGCCCAATCTGATAGCCCTGACGAGCCAGCCGATGAGATTGGGCACAATCGGGGGATGACTGGCTAAAACCCGAGCTACCAGATGGCGGCCATTCGTCAGCATTTACTGGTGAGACGACTCCGAGATACCAAGATGAAATTTCCTGCACCATTCATTCGCCTGGCAAACTGGCCAACCCGCATACGGGGCATGTTCAATTTGAATGACCCCCGATGGGGTCGGGGAGAGGATTCCTCCCAGGAAGGCGGCAAATCTGATTCCGCGAATCGCCCATCGCCGCCCAAGCCAGAACCGGAGCAGGAGCCTCAACGGCGCCCTTCTGGTGGTCCCAACCAGGGGCCGCCAGACCTTGATGAGTTGTGGCGCGACTTCAATCGCAAACTCAGTGGCCTCTTTGGCGGTGGCTCGGGGCGGGGCGGTCGAAACGGCAAGGGCGGGAATGGAGGCAGTGGTGGCAATGGTGGCTTCCAACCCGATATGAAGGCGGCTCGCTTTGGCATCGGTCTGATTGCCTCAATCGTCCTGTTGATCTGGCTGGGTACTGGTTTTTTCATTGTGCAAGAGGGTCAGCAGGCGGTCATCACCCAATTTGGCAAGTACAAGTCATCGGTGGGTGCCGGTTTCAATTGGCGTCTGCCCTATCCAATCCAGCGACATGAACTGATCTTTGTGACCCAGATCCGCTCCGTCGATGTGGGGCGTGATACCGTGATGCGGGCCACCGGTCTTCGCGAATCGGCCATGTTGACTGAAGACGAAAATATTGTCGAAATCAAATTTGCCGTTCAATACCGTCTGAATGACGCCAGGGCGTTCCTGTTTGAAAGCCGCAACCCCGCCGACGCGGTGGTTCAGGCGGCTGAGACGGCAGTGCGCGAGGTGGTGGGCAAGATGAAAATGGATTCGGCACTTTCCGAGGAGCGCGATCAGATTGCCCCCCGGGTGCGCACCCTGATGCAGTCGATCCTGGATCGCTACAAGGTGGGCGTGGAAGTGGTCGGTATCAATCTGCAGCAGGGCGGTGTTCGTCCGCCCGAGCAGGTTCAGGCTGCTTTTGACGATGTCCTCAAGGCCGGCCAGGAGCGTGAGCGCGCCAAAAACGAAGCTGAGGCTTATGCCAACGATGTGATTCCCCGTGCCATTGGTTCCGCCTCGCGTCTGCAGGAAGAGTCCCAGGCCTACAAGGCGCGCATCATTGCCCAGGCCCAGGGCGATGCGCAGCGCTTCCGTTCCTTGCTGGCTGAATACCAGAAGGCGCCCCAAGTCACCCGTGATCGGCTCTACCTGGAGAGCATGCAACAGATCTACTCCAATGTGACCAAGGTATTGGTTGAGTCACGTCAGGGCTCCAACCTGCTGTACCTGCCTCTGGACAAAATCATGCAGATGAATGCATCCGGTGAGAACCTGGCTGTGCCCTCCGGTCCGTCCCCGGCTCCCATGACGACTCCAGCTGCGCCCGGTTCCGATACCCGTGGCCGTGATGGTGGCCGTAGCCGTGATCGTGATTCCCGCTAAGGAGAATGTCTCATGAATAATCGCTTAGGGATCTATTTCGCTTCATTTTTGGTGCTGTTGGCGCTGGCCAGTTCCATGCTGTTTGTGGTCGATCAGCGTCAGTTCGGTGTGGTCTATGCACTCGGCCAGATCAAGGAAGTCATCACCCAACCTGGCCTCAATATCAAACTGCCGCCCCCTTTTCAGAATGTGACCTATATCGACAAGCGGTTGCTCACCCTGGACAGCACGGACACCGAGCCCATGCTCACTGCTGAAAAACAAAGGGTGGTGATTGACTGGTATGTGCGCTGGCGCATCAGTGATCCCACCGAATACATTCGCAATGTGGGCCTTAATGAAGCTGCCGGAGCCAGCCAGCTCAATCGGGTGGTACGCAATGCATTCCAGGAAGAAATCAACAAGCGCACGGTCAAGGAGTTGTTGTCACTCAAGCGTGAGGCGATCACTGCCGATGTGAAGGCAGAAGTGCTGGATAAAGTGCGTGGCGCCAAACCCTGGGGTATCGATGTGGTGGATGTACGCATTACCCGGGCTGACTATGTCGATTCGATCACCGAGTCCGTCTATCGCCGTATGGAAGCTGAGCGCAAGCGCGTCGCCAACGAGTTGCGCTCCACTGGCGCTGCCGAGGGCGAGAAGATCCGGGCGGATGCCGATCGCCAGCGCGAGGTGACCATCGCCAATGCTTACCGTGACGCCCAGAAAATCAAGGGGGAGGGCGATGCCGAGGCTGCAAAGATCTATGCCGAATCCTTTGGTCGGGACCCGCAGTTTGCCCAGTTTTACCGTAGCCTCGAGGCTTACAAGGCCAGCTTTTCCAAGAAAAGTGATGTCATGGTGCTGGATCCCTCGTCATCGGACTTTTTCAAGGTTTTCCGAGGCCAGGCTGGAACTGCGGCTTCAGCACCCAAGAAATAAGTCGTGACAGGCGACACTTTCTGGTTGGCGCTGGCCTTGGTGCTGGTCCTTGAAGGACTGTACCCATTTGCCTCGCCATCGGGCTGGCGGCGTCTGTTCAATCAGATTCTGCAATTGAATGACGGCCAGCTGCGTTTTTTTGGGCTGTGCAGCATACTGCTCGGCCTGCTCTGGATTGGCTGGCTGATGCGATAAGGGCCTGACAGCGTATTTTCAGGCTTCAACATCGGTAAAATCCATCTTTTAACAGCCTTCCCCATCTCCATGTCTGCCTGGGTCCTGCCGGATCACATTGCCGATGTCTTGCCTTCCGAGGCCCGGCACA
>JAFMJA010000061.1 GCA_017853735.1 Burkholderiaceae bacterium
CGGCCTGCTTTTGTCAGCCTGAGCTATCACGATGCTGGCCGGTGGCTGGACGCGCAGGAAACCGTGGAGCAAGTACCTGCACCCACCGAAGTGGTCGAGCTGCTCAGGGAATATGTCGAGCAGCATTACGTGCCCGAGCCCAAGCGGCGCAAACGACCCGACAGTTTTCGGCCTTTGACAGACCGCTTCGGCAATCCGGCCTCGGTCAGTACCAATGGCAAGAAACCCGGGGCTGGCAATGGCTGACGGTTTTCTTGGGCGCTGGGCTCGCCGCAAGCAGGATGCGCGGCAAGGGCGCGCGCTCGAGGAGCCCCCGCCTGCTTCCGCAGCGACTACGCCGATCCCGCCGCAAGCCGCCAACACAGCCTACACATCTTCAGCAGTCCAGACGCCATCTTCGCTGTCTAAGTTAACTGCGCCACAGGATCAGACTGCCTCCAGCCCGCAGCAAGCCCCGGCCGCGCCCACGCTGGAAGATGCGATGCAACTCACCCCGCAGTCTGACTTCAAGCCTTTTGTTGCCAACGGCGTCTCACCCGAGGTGCGCAACGCCGCAATGAAAAAATTGTTTGCCGACCCGCACTTCAATGTGATGGACGGGCTCGACATCTACATCGACGACTACTCCATTCCCAGCCCCTTGCCCGCCTCGATGTTGCGACGGATGGTGGGCGCCCAGATGCTCAACTTGTTTGACGACGAAGAAAAGCCAACCGCCGGGGCCGCATCTGCTCAGCCAGTGCCTCCAGCCGCCCAGACCCCAGAGTCCTTGCCGTCGGCCCCGCCTGATCCCTCGCTCGCGGCACAATCACAGCCTGAGCAGCCCGAAGAAGCCCATTCCGATTTACCGCTCCCACAGGACAACCATGCCAACCCTGATATGCGACTGCAACCAGACCATGCCCCTGGCTCCCAAGGCCCTGGGCGCGGCACTGGGTGAGCAGCTGACAGCGCACTCCACTTTGTGCCGCCGTGAGGCAGGCGCTTTCCTGCAGGCGCTTTCGGGTAGCGAGCCCTTGGTGGTGGCCTGCACCCAGGAGGCGCGTTTGTTTACCGAACTGGCCGAGCAGGCGCCCGCAGCCGTGCCGATCCGGTTTGTCAATATCCGGGAGACCGGTGGCTGGAGCAAGGACGCTGCCAAGGCCACGCCCAAGATGGCGGCCTTGCTGGCTGCAGCACACCTGCCCGAGCCCGAGCCGGTGCCCACCGTGACTTACAAAAGCGCTGGTCGGGCGCTGGTCATCGGCTCCCTGGACGCGGCCGAGCGTGCTGCCGACTTGCTGGCGGACACGCTGGATGTCACGCTCTTTAGCCTTGGTGCGGGGGAGGGCGGTACAACCCAGGAAAGGCGCTACCCAGTGCTGAGTGGAAAGATCGGACAGCTCTCAGGCTGGCTGGGCGCATTCGAACTGAAATGGACGCGCAGCAACCCGATCAACCTGGACCTGTGCACCCGCTGCAATGCCTGCGTGGCGGCTTGTCCGGAGGGGGCCATCGGCCTGGACTACCAGGTGGACAGCGCGCTGTGTCAATCGCACCGGGCTTGCGTCAAGGCTTGCGGGGTTGCCGGCGCCATCGACTTCACCCGCGAGCCCGCCGAAGACAGCGAGCAATTTGACCTGATTCTCGACTTGCGCAGTACCGCAGCCTTTAGCCAGCACGCCAAGCCGCAAGGCTATTTCCATGCGGGCAGCCAGGGCCCGGATCTGCGTACCCTGATCGATCTGCGCGCCTTGGTGGGCGAGTTTGAAAAACCCAAATTCTTTGTCTACAAACAAAAACTCTGCGCCCACAGCCGCAACGAAAAGACCGGTTGCAATGCCTGCATCGAGGTTTGCTCGGCTTCGGCCATCAGCTCTGAAAAAGAGCGCCAGCAGATCAAGGTCAATCCCAACTTATGCGTTGGCTGCGGCAGTTGCACCACGGTCTGCCCCAGCGGTGCGCTCACCTTTGCCTACCCGCGCGCGGCCGAGCAGGGCAGCAAGATCAAAACTATCTTGTCCACCTACGCCAAAGCGGGGGGCAAGGAGGCCGTGCTCATGCTACATAGCCAGCAGCAGGGCATGCAACTCCTCAACGACCTGGGTCGGGCTGCAAGAATCGATGATGGCATCCAGGGGCTGCCAGCGCGTGTGCTGCCCCTGGCCTTGTGGCATACCGCCTCGGTAGGCATTGAGCTCTGGCTCAGTGCGATAGCCTATGGCGCCTCGCAGGTCTGGGTCCTGATGACCGATGAGGAAGCGCCTCAGTACCACAGTGCGGTACAGGCGCAGATGGAAGTGGCCCAGGCCATCTTGCATGGGCTGGGCTACAGCGGCCAGCATTTGCGCCTTTTGACTGCGCGCGATGCGCGCGACCTGGCAGGTTTGGACGAGTCTTTGCGGGTCCCGGCGGCGCGCACTGTGGCGCAGGCCGCTGGTTTTGCGGTCCAGGCCGACAAACGCGCCACTCTGGAGCTGGTGCTGGACCATCTGATCGCGCAGGCGCCAGCCCGGCCGCCCACCGATGCCATCGACCTGCCCGCCGCCTCGCCTCTGGGCACCTTGTCCATCGACAAGGACGCCTGCACCCTGTGCCTGAGCTGTGTCAGTGCCTGCCCGGCCAGCGCCTTGCAGGACAACCCGCAGGCACCGCAGCTTCGCTTCATCGAGAAAAACTGCGTTCAGTGTGGCCTGTGCGTCAAGACCTGCCCGGAAAATGCCTTGGCGCTCAGCCCGCGCCTGCTGCTCTCGCCCAAGCGGCGCGAGGCGGTGGTGATCAACGAGATGCAGCCCTACGCCTGCATCCGTTGCGGCAAGCCCTTTGGTACCCTCAAGGCCATTGAAACCATGCTGGGCCGCCTGGCCGGGCACGCCATGTTCCAGGGCGAGGCGCTGGAGCGGCTCAAGATGTGCGGCGATTGCCGCGTCATTGACATCTATTCCAACTCCAATGAAAACCGGATCACCGACCACTGATATTGGCGGGTACGGGCAACTATCTCCATGAACCAACCCACCGACCCAAGCCAGCCTGAACTAGCCAACCTGCAGGGCAGCTCGCTGGACGAGGAAACCGCCCGCGCCGAGGTTTATGGCCTGCTGGCTGCGCTCTACTATGCCCCTCCTACGAGTGAGCTGATGGCCCAGTTGCGGGTGGCCGTTACCGAGGCGCCTGCCGCTGGCGGCTATCTGGAGGAGCCCTGGCGTGCCCTGGTGACTGCAGCGCGTACGCAGCAAGACGCGGCAGTGGCGCAGGAGTTTGCCGCCCTCTTTGGCGGGGTAGGCAAGCCCGAGGTCTACCTGTTCGGCTCTCATTACCTGAGTGGCTTCCTGAATGAAAAGCCGCTGGTTCAACTGCGCGCTGACCTGGCAAAAATGGGCCTGGGTCGAGACGAGACCCTGCCTGAGACCGAAGACCATATTGCCTACCTGTGTGAGGTGATGCGTTACCTGATCGCCGGTGATGATGTGGCAGTGGCCAACCTGACCCATCAGCGTGAATTTTTCTCACACCACCTGCAGCCCTGGCTGACCCAGATGTGCGATGCGCTGGCCGGACACCCCAAAGCCCGTTTTTATGCTGCCCTGGCTGAATTTACCCGGGCTTTTGCCTCGGTGGAGACCCAGGGATTTGACATGCTGGATTGAGCTGGGCCCGGATCGTTTTAGTGCTGGTACTAAGGGTTTAACACTAGTTCTTTCCGGCTAGGACCCGTTGATAATCGCGTGAGGATAGGTTCGGCCTATGTGCGTATCAACATAAGTTTTTTGCGGTAGCTGTAGTTTTTAGTGCATCAACGACTCTTCACATTTTTGTTGGGGGCAACCATGAGTGATCAAGACAAATCCACCAAGCGACGTAGCGTGCTGGCAGCCCTGGGCCTGACTGGCGCGGCTGCGGCCACCCTGACTGTTTTGCCTGGCAGGCAGACCGCGCAGGATGCAAGCGACACCGCTGCACAGGCTAAGTCCAAACCCCAACGGGGTGGCGGCTATGCGCTGACAGAGCATGTCAAGCGCTATTTCGAAACCACCCGCATCTAAGCCATATCCTGGAGGTATCCATGTTGCTGACCAAGAAGCCAGACGCCGCCCTCAAGTCTGTGGCCGTCCGTTCCCCCTTTGTTCATAGTCTCTCGCGCGGCCTGTCGCAGGCGCTGCCCACCATGGACCGGCGCGCGTTTTTGCGCCGCTCCGGCCTGGGCCTGGGTGTGGGCATTGCCGCCTCCCAGCTCTCGCTGGTGAAAAAATCACATGCTGCCAGCAATGTGGCGGTCGGTGATGGCAAGATTGAAGTCAAGCGCACCGTCTGCACCCACTGTTCGGTGGGCTGCGCCATCGATGCGGTGGTGGAGAACGGAGTCTGGGTGCGCCAGGAGCCGGTGTTTGATTCACCGATCAACTTGGGCGCCCACTGCGCCAAAGGCGCTTCCATTCGCGAGCACGGTCATGGCGAATACCGCCTGCGCTACCCGATGAAGCTGGTCAACGGCAAATACGAGCGCATCAGCTGGGATGTGGCGCTCAATGAGATTGCCGCCAAGATGCAGGAACTGCGCAAGGCCAGCGGCCCAGACAGCGTCTACTTCGTTGGCTCATCCAAGCATAGCAACGAACAGGCCTACCTGATGCGCAAGTTCGTCAGCTACTGGGGCAGCAACAACTGCGACCACCAGGCCCGTATCTGCCACTCCACTACGGTGGCTGGCGTGGCCAACACCTGGGGCTATGGCGCCATGACCAACTCGTACAACGACATGCAAAACAGCAAGGTCGCCCTGTACATTGGCTCCAACGCCGCCGAAGCGCATCCGGTCAGCCTGCTGCACATGCTGCACGCCAAGGAAACCGGCTGCAAGATGATCGTGGTGGATCCGCGCTTCACCCGCACCGCCGCTAAGGCCGATGAGTTCGTGCGCATCCGCTCCGGCACTGACATTCCCTTCCTCTTTGGTGTTCTGTACCACATCTTCAAGAACGGTTGGGAAGACAAGAAATACATCAACGACCGCGTCTTTGGCATGGAGGATGTCAAGAAAGACATCATGGCCAAGTGGACACCAGCCGCGGTGGAAGAGGCGTGCGGCGTCAAGGAAGAGCAGATGTTCAAAGTGGCCAAGATGATGGCCGACAGCCGCCCGGGCACCATTGTGTGGTGCATGGGTCAGACCCAGCACACTATCGGTAACGCCATGGTGCGTGCCTCCTGCATCTTGCAACTGGCCCTGGGCAATGTGGGCAAGTCCGGCGGTGGCGCCAACATCTTCCGCGGTCACGACAATGTGCAGGGCGCCACCGACGTGGGCCCCAACCCCGACTCGCTGCCCGGTTATTACGGTATTGCCGAAGGTTCCTGGAAGCACTTCGCCAAGGTCTGGGGCGTCGAGTTCGACTGGATCAAGGGCCGTTTTGCCGCCCCCGGCATGATGACCAAGCCTGGCATCACCGTCTCGCGCTGGATTGACGGCGTGCTCGAGAAAAATGAGTTCATCGACCAGGATGCCAACCTGCGCGGTGTCTTTTTCTGGGGCCACGCGCCCAACTCCCAGACCCGTGGTCTGGACATGAAACGCGCCATGGACAAGTTGGACTTGTTGGTGGTGGTCGATCCCTACCCTTCAGCGACTGCTGCCATGGCCGCCATGCCGGGCAAGGCCGAGGACCTCAACCCCAACCGCGCGGTCTACCTGCTGCCTGCGGCCACCCAGTTCGAGACCAGTGGCTCCTGCACCGCCTCCAACCGCTCCATTCAGTGGCGCGAAAAAGTCATCGATCCGCTGTGGGAGAGCCGTAGCGACCACATGATCATGTATCAGCTGGCCGACAAGCTCGGCTTTGGCAAAGAGTTGTGTGTCAACTACAAGATGCAGAAGGTCAAGGGCCTGGATGAGCCAATTCCCGAGGACATCCTGCGCGAGATCAACAAGGGCGTCTGGACCATTGGCTACACCGGCCAGAGCCCAGAGCGCCTCAAGGCCCACATGCGCAACATGCACGCCTTCGACGTCAAGTCGCTCAAGTGCAAGGGCAAGGTGGTGGACAAGGAAACCGGCTACGACATGTCGGGTGACTACTTCGGCCTGCCCTGGCCCTGCTACGGCACCGCTGCAATCAAGCACCCGGGCTCGCCCAACCTGTACCAGACCGACCGCCATGTCATGGAGGGCGGTGGCAACTTCCGCGCCAACTTTGGTGTGGAGCGTGGCGGCAAGAACCTGCTGGCCGAGGACGGCTCGCACTCGCTGGGCGCAGACATCACCACCGGCTATCCAGAGTTTGACCATGTGCTGGTCAAGAAGCTGGGCTGGTGGGATGACCTCACCGATGCCGAGAAGGCCGCCGCCGAAGGCAAGAACTGGAAGACCGACCTGTCTGGCGGCATTCAGCGCGTGGTCATGAAGCATGGCTGCCATCCCTTTGGCAATGCCAAGGCGCGCGCAGTGGTGTGGAACTTCCCCGACGCGATCCCGCAGCACCGCGAGCCGGTCTATGGCACCCGCCCTGACCTGATTGCCAAGTACCCCTCGCACGACGACCAGAAAACCCGCTGGCGTCTGCCCATCCTCTACAAGTCGCTGCAGGCGAAGAATGTGGAGAACAAGCTGCACGAGAAATTCCCGCTCATCATGACCTCGGGCCGCTTGGTCGAGTACGAGGGCGGTGGCGAGGAAACCCGCGCCAACCCTTGGTTGGCCGAGCTGCAACAGGAAGCCTATGTGGAGATCAACCCCGCGGCTGCCAATGCGCGTGGTATCGCCAACGGCGATCGGGTGTGGATGGTCACCCCGACTGGTGCGCGCCTCAATGTGCAGGCCATGGTGACCGAGCGTGTGGCGCCCGACACCGTCTGGATGCCTTTCCACTTCTCTGGGCGCTGGCAAGGCGCTGACATGTTGGCTTACTACCCGAAAGGGGCTGCGCCGATCGTGCGCGGCGAAGCTGTCAACACGGCTACTACATATGGCTACGACATCGTGACCATGATGCAGGAAACCAAGACCACTATCTGCAACATCGAGAAAGCCTGAAACCTTCGCTAGGAGAAATTTATGGCACGCATGAAATTTATCTGTGACGCTGAGCGCTGCATCGAGTGCAACGGTTGTGTGACGGCTTGTAAAAATGAGCATGAGGTACCCTGGGGCGTCAACCGTCGCCGAGTGGTCACTCTCAACGACGGCATCCCCGGCGAGAAATCTGTCTCTGTGGCCTGCATGCATTGCAGCGATGCACCCTGCATGGCGGTCTGCCCGGTCAACTGCTTCTACCGCACCGACGAGGGCGTGGTGTTGCACGACAAGGATGTCTGCATCGGCTGCGGTTACTGCTCCTATGCCTGCCCCTTCGGCGCCCCGCAGTTCCCTGCGCAAGGCACCTTTGGTGTGCGCGGCAAGATGGACAAGTGCACCTTCTGCGCCGGCGGCCCAGAGGCCAATGGCAGCCAGGCCGAGTTCGAGAAATATGGCCGCAACCGCTTGGCTGAAGGCAAGTTGCCGGTGTGCGCCGAGATGTGCTCCACCAAGGCCCTGCTTGCTGGTGACGGCGACATGGTGGCCGACATCTTCCGTACCCGTGTGCTCAAGCGTGGCAAAGGCGCTGAGGTGTGGGGCTGGGGCACCGCTTACGGCTCACGCCAGGCGGGTCAGCCCGCCAAGGCACCCGAAGGAGCCAAGTCATGATGCGTCTTCTGATCGTGGCGGCTGCCGCCAGCCTGCTGGTGGCCTGTGGCGAAAAGCCCCAGACTGCCACCGGCGCTCGCTCGGATGCGCCCGCCTACACCGGCACCGGGAAAGCTTATGCCGAAAAAGGCTGGAAGCAGGGCGACAAGGCCAGTTGGGAGTCGCAGCTCAAAGCGCGCGGTGCCAATGGCCAAAACGAATATCAGAGAACCAACTGAAAGCGGGTACCTGATGAAAAAAGCCCTCGCTACTGTCCTGCTGGTCGCTCTGGGCTGGTCGCAGCTCAGCCTGGCCCAGAACGCGCCGGCGGCCGCAACGGCTGGCATCCAGAGTCAGAACATTATGGATGTCAAGCCTGATGCCAGTGCTGATCCGGGATATGACAAGCAAAGCAATGCAGAGCGTGCCAAGGTGCAGCCGGGCAACAACGCGCCGGTCTGGCGCGATGTGGGTGGCGGCGCCACCGGCTTTAGCAGCCTGCCCAAATCGCAAGCCCCTGAAGCTGGCAATCTGGTGCAGCCCTTTGTCCAGTATCCGGGCTCGCGCCTGACCACTGCGGGCGAGGCGTGGCGCCAGGTGCGCAACAACTGGCTGATCCCTTATGGGGGAGCCTTGCTGCTCATCACCCTGGGTGCGATTGCCCTGTTCTATTTCAGCAAGGGAACCATCAAGCTGCATGGTGCTGAAACAGGCCGCAAGATTGAGCGTTTCACCCCCTTCGAGCGCTCTGCCCACTGGACCAATGCAATTGCCTTCGTCATCCTGGCGGTTTCTGGCCTGATCATGGCTTTTGGCAAGTACTTTCTCCTGCCGGTCATTGGCAGCACCCTGTTTGGCTGGCTGACTTACCTGCTCAAGAACATGCACAATTTTGCCGGCCCGGTGTTTGCCGTGTCGCTGGTAATCGTGATCATCACCTTTGTGCGTGACAACTTCCCCAGCAAGGGCGACCTGGTCTGGTTGCTCAAGGGGGGTGGTCTGATCACTGGCAAGGAACTTCCCTCCGGTCGTTTCAATGCTGGCGAAAAAGTCATCTTCTGGGCTGGCGTCTTTGCCTTGGGCCTGACCGTAGTGGGCTCTGGTCTGGTGCTGGATATGCTGGTGCCCAACCTGGTCTATGAACGTAGCACCATGCAGATTGCGCACATGGTGCATGCCCTGGCAGCCGTCCTGATGATGGTCCTGTTCCTGGGTCATATCTACCTGGGAACACTGGGCATGGACGGCGCCTACAAGGCCATGCGCACAGGCTATGTGGATGAGACCTGGGCCAAGGAACACCACGAGTATTGGTATGACGACATCAAGGCCGGCAAGGTGCCTGTCCAGCGCAGCAGCCAGCCTGGCGCCGCCTCGGCACCTACCGCCCAAGCTTGAACCTGAGAGAGACAACCATGAAATCAATTGCATTACTGATTGCCGCTTCAGTTTTCGCCCTGACAGCACAAGCCAAGCTCCCCCCTCCCAGTGATGAGGCCAAGGCCAAGGCCGCCGAGGCGGCCGCCAAGGCTGCTCATGCTGCCAAGGTGGACAGCTATGAATTGTGCAAGTCACAGGATAAGGCCGCAGCACACTACCGCAAGACCAATAAAAATGCCGGCAAACCCGCCGCCACGCCGCCCTGTACCAATCCCGGTGCATTCACGATGGTAGTCAGTCCGCCAGCCGCTCCTGCGGTTGCTGCCGCTCCGGCTGGAGCCAAACCTGCAGCGGCTGCGCCTGCTGCCAAAAAATAAGCTGGAGACACCAGCTGGCTTAAGGTCACAGGCCGAGGCGGCTGCGTCTCGGCCTTTTTTGCGTTAGCCTTCACCCATGTCCCAAGTCCTTTTGCCGCGTCTTTCCAAAGCCAGTGCGCCGCTCACCCGTGAGGTGATGGCGGTCAATGAGTTTGGTGCGCCCACTCCGGTATCCATACCATGTGAGCGACCACTCACTGTCTATGTGGACAAGCGCGAACTGGTCACACTCATGACTCTGGGTGCCCACCCCGAGCTGCTGGTGCTGGGCTTTCTGCGCAACCAGCGTCTGGTGCGCTCGGTGCAAGACATTGATTCGATCGATGTGGACTGGGAGGTGGGGGCAGCCGCGGTCAAAACCCGCGACGGCATTGCCGACATCGAAGAGCGTACTGCCAAGCGGGTGGTGACCACCGGCTGCGGCCAGGGCAGTGTGTTTGGCGACCTGATGGCTGAAATTGACGATATCGCCTTGCCGGCGGCCCAGCTCACCCAGGCTCAGGTTTATGACATCGTCAATGCAATCCGCTTGCAGGAGAGCACCTACAAATCGGCCGGTTCGGTGCACGGCTGTGCGCTGTTTCGCGGCGCCGAGATGCTGATCTTTGTGGAGGATGTGGGCCGCCACAATGCGGTGGACACCATTGCCGGCTGGATGTGGCTGCAAAATGACGCCCCCACGGCCGGAACTGACTTGTCCTCGCTGTCCCTCGAAGGGGCCCGTGCGCCCAGGGGCGGCCCGTCGGCGCTGCCTCCTTCCTCTTATCAGCCTATGGGCGGTGCGGACAAGGTGTTCTACACCACCGGGCGGCTCACCAGCGAGATGGTGATCAAATCGGCCCAGATGGGCGTGCCCTTTGCCATCTCGCGCAGCGGCATCACCCAGATGGGCCACCAGGTGGCCAGCCGGGTGGGGCTGTGCACCATTGGCCGTGCCACCAACCGGCATTTTCTCTGCTACAGCGCAGCCGAACGCCTGGTCATGCAGCCCGAGCTCGCCGGCAGCCGGGTGCGGGTGGTAGCCTGAGCGGGCCGACCGCCCGGCGCATCAAAAGTCTGGGTGAAAATGGTACAATGACCGGCTTTGCTGGCAAAACTCCGCTGTGCCTGATCAGTTTGTAGCGGAGACCCTTCGCGTCGCCGAGCTTTTGGGCCCGATCTTCCCAGAAACCACCGGACGCACATTTTGGAAACCTTGAACGAATGACAACCATCCGTGTAAAAGAGAACGAGCCGTTTGATGTGGCGCTGCGCCGCTTCAAGCGCACCATTGAGAAGCTGGGCCTGCTCACCGATTTACGTGCCCGCGAGTTCTACGAGAAACCCACAGCCGAGCGCAAACGCAAAAAAGCTGCAGCCGTCAAGCGCAACTACAAGCGCATCCGCTCCATGCAGCTGCCCAAGAAGCTGTTCTAAGCATCCGGCGCCGCACGGCAAGCCCCAAGCCCGCTGGAGGACGCTCAAGCGGGTTTTTTCTTTTGTCGATCTGGAGAACACACCATGTCCCTCAAAGAACAAATCACCGAAGACATGAAGACGGCCATGCGCGCCAAAGATGTCGAGCGCCTGGGCACCATTCGGCTGCTGCTGGCGGCCATCAAGCAAAAGGAAGTCGATGAGCGCATCAGTCTGGACGATGCGGGTGTGGTGGGCGTGATCGACAAGCTGATCAAGCAGCGCAAAGACTCGGTGGCCGCCTACGAGCAGGCCGCCCGGCAAGACCTGGCCGACAAGGAGGCCGCCGAGATCAGGGTGCTGCAGGTTTACCTGCCGCAGCGCCTGAGCGCCGACGAAGTGGCCGCTGCGGTGAAGGCCATCGTGGCTGAAGTAGCCGCCGAGCTTGGCCGCCAAGCGGCACCAGGCGATATGGGCAAGGTGATGGGCGCAGTCAAGGCGCGCCTGGCCGGCAAGGCCGATATGGGCCTGGTGTCTGCTGCTGTCAAGGCCGCTCTGGCAGGCTGAAAGGTAAAAACCAGCGGCCAGCTGAACTGGCCGGTAAGCTAGCGCAGCAAATTTTTTCCAGATCAGGCAGCTGAACCGATTGCACCATGGGCGCCGCTGGTGGCTGCCAGCCCATGGCGGTGTGCGAAAGCATAGAGGGCCAAGCGGTTGCTCACCTGCAGCTTGTCGTAGATGGCGG
>JAFMJA010000062.1 GCA_017853735.1 Burkholderiaceae bacterium
TTGGAGTGCCCCTCACCGAGCGCGACACCGTCTATCTGGGAGCGGGCTACGAGCGAACCTCGATCATGACCGGAACCTATCTTCCGACGGCATACAGCGATTACATCAGTCAGTTTGGCACTGCCAGCTCTGCAGTTCCCCTGACGGTGGGCTGGGCCCGCGACAGCCGGGACAGCGCCTTGGTGCCCACCAGCGGGCGCTTTCAGCGGGCCAATGCAGAATACAGCCCCGCAGGGGAAGTTCATTATGTTCGGGGTGGCTACCAGTACCAGCAATACCTGCCGCTTACCAAGCAGTACACCATGGCTTTCAACGGTGAACTGGGCGCGGGGCAGGGTATCGATGGAAAACCGTACCCACTTTTCAAGAATTACTATGGTGGTGGCCTTGGTTCGGTACGTGGATTCCAGGCTGGTAGCCTGGGCCCCAAAGATTCAAGCAGTGGCTTGCCGCTGGGCGGCACCAAAAAGGTGAATTTCAATCTGGAATTGCAGGCCCCTTTTCCAGGCGCCGGCAATGACCGCACCTTGCGCATGTATGGGTTTGTGGATACCGGAAATGTGTATGGTTCGGATGAGGCAGTTGACTTTGGCCAGTTTCGTGCTTCTGCGGGTGTAGGTATCAGCTGGATTTCTCCCATGGGTCCTTTACGACTTGCTTTTGCGCAGCCGATCAAGTCGCAGGATGGCGATAGAATCCAGTCTATTCAGTTCCAGATCGGTACCTCCTTTTGATGAAACAGTTTTCACGTCATGCCGGCCTCACCCTGTTTTTGCTGGGGGGGATGTTTTTGTCAAACGCCCAGGCGCAGGATTTTCGACTGGGATCGGTCAATGTGGATCGGGTCATGCGTGAGGCGGCGCAAGCCAAAAGCGCGCAGGCCAAGCTGGAGCAGGAATTCTCTCGCCGTGACAAGGAGCTGCAGGAGCAGGGTGCCAGTCTCAAGTCGTCAGCAGAAAAGTTTGAGCGCGAGGCGCCCACCTTGTCCGAAAGCCAGCGCGCAGCCCGGCAGCGCCAACTGGTGGACCTGGATCGCGACTTTCAGCGCAAACGCCGAGAGTTTCAGGAAGATCTGAATCTGCGCAAGAACGAGGAGTTGCAGCAGGTGCTTGACCGCGCCAACCGCGTGGTAAGACAGCTGGCAGACGCCGAAAAATATGACCTGATCCTCAACGCTCAGGACATTGTCTACGTCAGCCCAAAGCATGACATCACCGACAAGGTGATCCGGGCGCTCAACGCCGCCAGATAAGTCCGGGCAAGCAGGGCGTGGCACTGCGTCTAGGAACCATCGTTCAGGACCTGGGGGGTGAGTTGCTTGGCGACCCCAACCTCGATATTGAAGGCCTGGCTCCCCTGGAGACGGCCCAAGCCAAGCAGCTGAGCTTTCTCAGCAATCCTAAATTTCAGCACCAGCTTGCCTCGACTGCAGCCTCCTGCGTCATTGTTTCACCAGCGATGGCTGAAGAGGCGCAGAAACATGTCGCTTGCATCATCGTCGACCAACCCTACCTCTACTTTGCTCGCCTGACCCAGCTCTGGCGCAAAGTGCATGCGCCCTTGCCGGGTCCTTACATTCATCCGAGCGCGGTGATCGACCCAAGCGCGCAGGTCCATGCAAGTGCGCGTATCGGCGCATTGTGCGTGGTCGAACGAAATGCGCGAATCGGAGCCGATACCGAACTGAAGTCAGGCGTGACGGTGGGTGAACGATGCGCGGTCGGTGCGCGGTGCGTGCTGCACAGCGGGGTTGTGATCGGGGCCGATGGTTTTGGCTTTGCCAAGGACGGCGATCGCTGGGAAAAGATCGAGCAATTGGGTGCGGTACAGATTGGCGATGATGTGGAAATTGGTGCCAACACCTGCATTGATCGCGGCACCTTGTCTGACACGGTGATCGAGGACGGCGTCAAGCTGGATAACCTGATCCAGATCGGGCATAACGTGCGGGTTGGGCGCAACACAGCCATGGCTGGATGTGTTGGCGTAGCGGGAAGCGCCATCATCGGTGCGAACTGCACGATTGGAGGCAGTGCGGGCGTGCTGGGGCATCTGGTGCTTGCCGACAATGTGCATATCTCCTCTTTTTCACTGGTGACTCGCTCAATCCACAAGCCTGGTCACTACACCGGGATTTATCCGCTGGAGGACAATTCGTCCTGGGAAAAAAATGCGGCCACGCTCAAGCAGTTGGCTGGCTTGCGCGAGCGACTGCGTGCCCTGGAAAACGAACTGAAGGAAAGAAAAAAATGACAACTCTGGATATCCATCAGATCTTGAAAAAATTGCCCCACCGCTACCCCATTCTCCTGGTGGATCGGGTGTTGGAAGTGGAAAAAGGAAAACGGATCAAGGCCATCAAAAATGTCACGATCAACGAACAGTTCTTCAATGGCCATTTTCCACATCGGCCGGTCATGCCGGGTGTCCTGATGCTCGAAGCGCTGGCCCAGACGGCAGCTTTATTGTCTTTTGAGACCCTGGGGGAGACACCCGACGATAAAACTGTTTACTATTTCGCCGGAATTGATGGGGCGCGCTTCAAGCGCCCGGTAGAGCCAGGTGATCAATTGACCCTGGAGGTTGAGTTGCTGCGCATGAAGGCTGGCATCTTCAAATTCAAGGCGCTGGCCAGTGTGGGCTCGGAACTCGCCGTGGAGGCTGAACTGATGTGCACCATGCGCAGGATCGATTGAGGACTTGGCGTGGCGAATATCCATCCGACCGCTCTTGTTGACCCCAAAGCTCAACTGGATGAATCCGTGGAAATCGGCCCGTATACTCTGGTCGGCCCCCATGTCCGCATCGGCTCAGGAACCCGGGTCGCCTCCCATTGTGTGATCGAAGGCCATACCAGCATCGGCCATGACAACCGGATTTTTCAATTCGTCTCGCTGGGCTCGGACAATCAGGACCGTAAATACCAGGGTGAACCCTGCGAGCTGCATATTGGTGACCGAAACACCATTCGCGAATACAGCACCTACCATATCGGTACTGTCCAAGGGGGCGGGCTGACCAGTCTGGGCAATGACAACTGGATGATGGCCTATACCCATCTGGCACATGATTGTCGAATCGGTGACCATTGCATCTTTGCCAATAATGCCCAGCTGGCCGGCCATGTGATCGTGGGCGACTGGGTTATTTTGGGTGGGTTCACCGTCGTTCACCAATTTGTTCGAATAGGTGATCACAGCATGTCGGCGATGTGTTCCCTGCTGTTTGCGGATCTGCCGCCATTCGTCATGTGCCAGGGGCAACCGGCCCAGGCCCGTTCGATGAACTATGAAGGACTGCGTCGACGCGGCTTCTCCAGCACGCAACTGCAGGCGGTCAAGGCCATGCACAAAGCCCTGTACCGCGATGGGCTGACCCTGGAGCAGGCTAGTGAGCATATCCAAAAACTAGCAGCTGCACTTCCTGAAGCTGCGCCTGAAGTGCAGCTGATGCTGGACTTTCTGTCCGATACAACGCCTCAGCGCGGCATAGTCCGCTAAGCCACCATGGCCACACCCCGTGTAGCCCTGGTTGCCGGGGAAACCTCCGGTGATTTGCTGGCTGGTTTGTTGCTGGATGGTTTGCTAGCGCGCTGGCCAGGCTTGCAGTCCATGGGAATAGGGGGTCCCCAGATGGTCAAGCGCGGCCTGAATGCCTGGTGGCCGAGCGACAAACTGGCGGTACGCGGCTTTGTGGAGGTTCTGCGCCACTACCGCGAGATCGTTGGCATCCGCGAGCAGTTGAAACAGCGCTTGCTCCGAGAGCCTCCAGATGTCTTCATCGGCGTCGATGCACCCGACTTCAATCTTGATCTGGAACGCGATCTGAAGGCGCAAGGTATCAAGACCGTGCACTTCGTTTGTCCCTCGATCTGGGCGTGGCGACCCGAGCGTATCGACAAGATCAAGCGCTGCATTGACCTGGTGTTGTGCGTTTTCCCCTTCGAGCAGGACCTGCTGGCCCGCCATGGGATTGCCGCCACTTACGTGGGCCACCCCTTGGCCAATATGATTCCCCAGCAGCCAGATCGTTTGGCGGCGCGCCAAAGCCTCGGGCTGGACGCAGACCGGTCGGTAGTAGCCATACTGCCGGGCAGTCGTGCCACCGAGGTCAAATACCTGGCTGGGCGTTTTTTCCGCGCGGCCGCGCTGATGCAGCGTCAGCAACCGGGTCTCCAGTTCGTTGTGCCTGCCATTGCGGGCTTGCGTGCTGCGATCGAAGGTGCGGCACGCGCCGCTGGCCTGCATGCGCAGGTGAAAATAATCAGTGGCCAGTCGCATGCCGCACTAGCTGCCTGCAATGTGGCGCTGATAGCCAGCGGTACCGCCACCCTGGAGGCTGCCCTGTTCAAACGTCCCATGGTGATTGCCTACAACATGAATTGGCTGACCTATCGGATGATGAAGCCCAAGCAGCTTCAGCCCTGGGTTGGCTTGCCCAATATCCTGTGCCGACAATTTGTTGTCCCTGAATTGCTTCAGCATGAAGCTACGCCCGATCGCTTGGCCAGTGCCACCCTGGCCTGGCTGGACGCGCCCGAGCGGGTGATCGCCTTGGAGCAGACTTTTTCCAGGCTGCATACCGAGTTGCAGCGGGAAACCTCTAAACTCGCAGCCGATGCGATCGCAAAGATTCTTGCAAGCTGAACAGGCCAGTCTGCTTTGGGATGTGCCTGGGCTAGTTGCCGGGGTCGATGAGGCCGGACGCGGTCCATTGGCCGGACCGGTGGTGGCTGCTGCAGTGATCCTGGACGAACTTCATCCCATCCAGGGGCTGGCTGATTCCAAAAAACTCACGCCCGCTCGCCGGGACAGGCTTTACGACGAAATTCGTGCCAAGGCATTGTGCTGCTCGATCGCCGAGGCTACGGCGCTGGAGATAGACCGACTGAACATCCTGCAAGCCACCTTGCTAGCCATGCAACGCGCTGTCGCAGGTCTGCGTCTCAAGCCAGGCAAGGTCCTGGTGGACGGTAACCGGATACCCGTTCTCGATGTGCTGGCAGAAGCCATCGTCCAAGGCGATGCCAAGGTTGCTGCCATCTCGGCCGCCTCCATCCTGGCCAAGGTCCATCGGGATCGCTGGTGTACTGAGTTGGACCGTGCATTCCCCCAATACGGGTTTGCCGCCCACAAAGGCTATGGCACAGCCGAGCATCTGGCGGCCTTGCAGGAGCACGGCGCATGTCCCCAGCACCGTAAATCCTTTGCCCCGGTGGCCCGCTTGTCGCGATGAACCAGCCACAGTTTGTCGAAGTCAGTTCAAGGGACAACCCCCTGATCAAGGACTTGCGTAAGTTGGTGCAAGTTGCCAGCCACTCTCGAAAGCTTGGACGCTTCTGGGTCGAGGGCGAACACCTCTGTCAAGCAGCACTGGCGCACGACTGGGTGCCGCAGATTGCTCTTTTTGCGCAAAGTGCATGGGCCAGCTCGCTTTGCAGCCTTGGTCAAAGCGCCCATAAGACCGTGGTGGTGCCCGACGCCTTGTTCCATACGGTCAGCGCACTGGAGTCCTCTGCAAGCATCGGCTTCGTCATGGAGTTGCCCAAGGCGGCGGCTATTCAGGCTGGAGTAGCTTCTGTGATTCTTGACCGGGTTCAAGACCCGGGCAATGTGGGGTCGATCCTGCGCAGTGCCGCTGCATTCGGATTTCGTCAGGTGATTGCGCTCAAGGGAAGCGCCAATGTATGGAATGCCAAGGTGTTGCGTGCTGGCATGGGCGCACATTTCGGCCTGCACCTGGTTGAAGGAGTCGAGCCCCACATGCTGGAAGCCTTGGGTTTGCCCTTGATCGTGACCAGCTCGCATCAAGGCAGATCGCTGCACCACCAGCAACTGCCTTGGCCCTGTGCCTGGGTGCTAGGACATGAGGGGCAGGGGATTCAGGAAACCTTGCTGAGCCGCGCCAGCCTGACAGTTCGGATCGCGCAGCCTGGAGGCGAGGAGTCGCTCAATGTCGCCGCAGCAGCAGCGATCTGTCTGCATGCCAGTGCAATTGCGCAGGCATGAATGGATCCAGTCGTACGCCCTATCGGCTCGGCTATAATCTCCGTAGTTTAGAAATCCAGCCGCCCCTGCGCATTTCAGTCCGAACAATCCCTTTATAAAGCTGCTTCCAGGAGTCGATTTTTCCTGTGAATGCCTGGGCGCGCCCGTAACGCAACGGAGTACCCAGTGCTTTTGTCTCTCCAGGGATCAGCCCCCCCCGCCATTCTGGCGCTCTCCGACGGCACAGTCTTCCAAGGTAGTTCCATAGGCTTTGCCGGTATAGCGGTCGGTGAAGTGGTCTTCAACACGGCCATAACCGGTTACCAGGAAATCCTGACCGACCCCAGCTACTGTCGGCAGATTGTCACCCTGACCTACCCTCATATTGGTAACTACGGGATCAACCCTGAAGACATCGAGTCGGACAGGGTTCAGGCGGCTGGACTGGTGATCAAGGACCTGCCCTTGCTCGAGTCCAATTTCCGCAGCCAGGAAAACCTTTCGCACTATCTGAAGCGCGAAAAAACCGTGGCCATCGCCAACCTTGACACACGACAGCTCACCCGCCTGCTGCGACAGAAGGGTGCGCAGAACGGCGCTATTCTGGCCCTTGACGCTGGTCAGCAATTGAACCAGGCTGCCATCGACCAGGCTATTGCTGCAGCCAGGGCGGCCCCCAGCATGGCTGGCCAGGACCTGGCCAAGGAAGTCACTGTCAAGCAGGCTTACCAGTGGACCCAGACCGAGTGGCAACTCGGCACCGGCTACGGCGCATTGAAGACTCCGAAGTTCCATGTTGTGGCCTATGACTTCGGCGTTAAAAAGAACATCCTTCGCATGCTTGCCCAACGTGGTTGCCAGGTAAGGGTGGTGCCGGCGCAGACACCAGCATCTGAGGTGCTTCAGCTCAAACCGGACGGCATTTTTCTTTCCAATGGCCCTGGCGACCCACAACCTTGCGACTACGCCATCGCCGCTGCGACTGAGCTGATCGAATCTGGCATTCCGACTTTTGGCATTTGTCTGGGGCACCAGATCATGGCCCTGGCTTCTGGTGCTAAAACCTTCAAGATGAAGTTTGGCCATCATGGCGCCAACCACCCGGTTAAAGACCTGGATAGCGGGCGGGTGTCGATCACCAGCCAGAACCACGGCTTTGCGGTTGACGAGAAATCCCTCCCCAGCAACCTGCGTGCGACGCATGTCAGTCTGTTTGACGGCACTTTGCAGGGACTGGCACGCACAGACCGGCCGGCTTTCTGCTTTCAGGGCCATCCGGAGGCTTCACCCGGACCGCATGACATTGCCTACCTGTTTGACCGCTTCACGGCACTGATGGAGAAGAAAAATGCCTAAGCGCGCAGACATTCAGAGCATTCTCATCATTGGCGCAGGACCGATCATCATCGGTCAGGCCTGCGAGTTTGATTACTCCGGCGTTCAGGCCTGCAAGGCCTTGCGCGAAGAGGGCTACAAGGTCATCCTGATCAACAGCAACCCCGCCACGATCATGACCGATCCGGCCACTGCCGACGTCACCTATATCGAACCCATCACCTGGCAGACGGTTGAAAAGATCATCGCCAAGGAACGACCCCATGCCATTCTGCCCACCATGGGTGGCCAGACCGCCCTGAACTGCGCGCTTGACCTGTGGCGCAACGGAGTGCTGAAGAAATACCAGGTGGAACTGATCGGGGCCACGCCCGAGGCGATCGATAAGGCGGAAGACCGCCTGAAATTCAAGGATGCGATGACCAAGATTGGCTTGGGTTCAGCCCGTTCAGGCATCGCTCACAGCATGGATGAGGCCTGGGCGGTGCAAAAAAAGGTCGGTTTCCCCACTGTGATACGCCCTAGCTTCACGCTGGGAGGAACGGGTGGCGGAATTGCCTACAACCCCGAAGAATTCGAGGTCATCTGCAAGCGGGGTCTGGAGGCATCACCGACCAATGAACTTCTGATTGAAGAATCGCTTCTGGGCTGGAAAGAGTACGAAATGGAGGTGGTCCGCGACAAGGCGGACAACTGCATCATCGTCTGCTCTATCGAGAATCTCGATCCCATGGGAGTGCATACTGGCGACTCCATCACGGTGGCGCCCGCGCAGACCCTGACCGACAAGGAATACCAGATCATGCGCAACGCCTCGTTGGCGGTTTTGCGCGAAATTGGCGTTGATACCGGTGGTTCGAATGTTCAGTTCTCGATCAATCCCAAAGACGGCCGGATGATCGTGATTGAAATGAACCCCCGTGTCAGCCGTTCCTCGGCGCTGGCCTCCAAGGCCACGGGTTTTCCGATTGCAAAAGTCGCTGCCAAGCTGGCAGTGGGCTATACCCTGGATGAATTGCGCAATGAGATCACTGGAGGGGCGACGCCAGCTTCCTTCGAGCCGTCGATCGACTATGTGGTCACCAAGATCCCGCGTTTCGCGTTCGAGAAATTCCCCGCTGCCGACAGCCGACTGACCACGCAAATGAAATCGGTCGGCGAGGTCATGGCCATGGGACGCACCTTTCAGGAGTCTTTTCAGAAAGCCTTGCGTGGCCTTGAAGTAGGCGTGGACGGCATGAATGAGAAAACCCAGGACCGTGAGGTGCTGGAAAAAGAGCTGGGCGAGCCTGGTCCCGAGCGTATCTGGTATGTGGGTGATGCTTTTGCCATGGGCCTGTCTGTGGATGAGGTGCATGAGTTGACCCGCATCGACAAATGGTTTTTGGTTCAGATCGAGCAGATTGTGAAGATTGAGCTGGATTTGGACCGACTTGCAGAGCAGCACGGCGCCAAGGCTCTGGAGGCCTTGGATGCGGCGACACTGCGCGCCCTCAAGCAAAAGGGATTTTCCGACCGGCGCTTGGCCAAACTGCTCAAGACCACCGAAAAAAAGGTGCGCGACACCCGCAGATCGCTGCAGGTTCGACCTGTTTTCAAGCGGGTGGACACCTGTGCGGCTGAATTTGCCACCAACACCGCGTATCTGTATTCAAGCTATGAGCAGGAATGCGAGGCTGAACCGTCCAATCGCAAAAAAATCATGGTCTTGGGCGGGGGCCCCAACCGGATAGGCCAAGGCATTGAGTTTGACTACTGCTGTGTGCATGCTGCCTTGGCCATGCGCGAAGATGGTTACGAAACCATCATGGTCAACTGCAACCCAGAGACTGTCTCGACCGACTTTGACACCTCGGATCGGCTGTATTTCGAGCCGCTCACCCTGGAAGATGTGCTCGAAATCGTCGACAAGGAAAAACCGACTGGGGTGATTGTTCAGTACGGCGGCCAGACCCCACTCAAGCTGGCTCTTGGCCTGGAGGCTGAGGGTGTTCCGATTATTGGAACCAGCCCCGACATGATCGACGCAGCAGAAGACCGCGAGCGCTTTCAAAAGCTGTTGCAGACACTGGGTCTGCGCCAGCCCCCCAATGCCACCGCCCGCACAGAAGCCGAAGCCCTGGAAAAAGCCGCGGCCCTGGGCTATCCACTGGTGGTGCGACCCAGCTATGTTCTGGGTGGCCGAGCCATGGAGATCGTGCATGAGCAACGCGATCTTGAGCGCTATATGCGAGAAGCCGTCAAGGTCAGCAATGACTCCCCGGTGCTGCTGGATCGCTTTCTCAATGATGCCATTGAATGTGATGTGGATTGCCTGCGTGACCCGGTGGGTAAAACTTTCATTGGCGGGGTCATGGAGCATATCGAGCAAGCCGGTGTGCATAGCGGCGACTCGGCCTGCTCGCTGCCACCGCACAGCCTCAAGTCTGAGACGGTTGCCGAGCTCAAGCGGCAGTCGGCTGCCATGGCCGAGGCGTTGAATGTGGTGGGCTTGATGAATGTCCAGTTTGCGATCCAGGAGGTGGACGGACAGGATGTGATTTATGTACTGGAGGTCAATCCACGCGCTTCACGAACTGTGCCCTATGTCTCCAAGGCGACCGGGATCGCGCTGGCCAAGGTAGCAGCCCGTTGCATGGCGGGCCAGACCCTCGCGCAGCAGGGCATCACCCGGGAGGTCACGCCGCCCTATTTCAGCGTAAAGGAGGCGGTGTTTCCCTTTGTCAAGTTTCCTGGTGTCGACACCATTCTCGGGCCGGAAATGAAATCTACCGGCGAAGTCATGGGCGTGGGCCGAACTTTTGGCGAGGCGTTTGTCAAATCCCAACTAGGTGCGGGCACCAAACTCCCACGATCTGGCAAGGTGTTTCTCTCGGTCAAACAGAGCGACAAGCCGCGTGCAGTGGATATTGCACGCAGTCTGATTGGCCAGGGTTTTTCGGTGGTGGCGACCAAGGGAACAGCTGCAGCCATCCAGTCTGCTGGCCTGCATTGTGAAGTTGTCAATAAGGTCACCGAGGGCCGCCCCAACATCGTGGACCTGATCAAGAACGAGGAAATCGCCATGGTCATCAACACGGTGGAGGAGCGTCGCAATGCGATTGTCGATTCGCGCTATATCCGCACCTCTGCCCTGCTGGGGCGGGTGACCACCTTCACCACCATCGCTGGGGCAGAAGCCGCAGTCCAGGGGATGAAGTACCTGGACCAACTAGAGGTCAGTTCGATCCAGGAACTCCACGCCCAACTGGCATAATTCAGGTCATCCTGGGGGCAGGCCTGCGCCACGCGCCGGTCTGCCCCTGTCACTTTCAACCGACTCAAACATTTATCTCATGGCCACGATCCCGATCACAACGCGTGGAGCGGAAAAGCTCAAGGCTGAGTTGCACCAGCTCAAAACCGTCGATCGACCAGCCGTCATTCAGGCGATTGCCGAAGCCCGTGCCCAGGGTGATCTGAGCGAAAACGCTGAATACGATGCAGCCAAGGATCGCCAGGGATTTATTGAAGGCCGGATCCAGGAGATTGAAGGAAAACTTTCTGCCGCACAAATCATTGACCCATCCCGCCTGGATGCCGGTGGCAAGGTTGTTTTTGGTGCCACCGTGGTACTCGAAGACGAACTCACTGGTGATTCGGTCCAATACCAAATCGTGGGCGAGGACGAGGCCGACCTCAAACTGGGCTTGATCAATATTGGATCACCCATCGCACGTGCACTGATTGGTAAGGAAGAAGGCGATACCGCCGAGGTACAGGCGCCCGGTGGCATCCGGCATTTCGAGATCGTCTCGGTCAGCTACGTGTGATGCGCTGATAGTGCTTCGCCATAGGCTCAATTTTTTTGCTCTCGCCCTCTGGTGGGGTAGCCTGACTGCCCTGGGTACGTGGGTGGTGCCGATCTTGTTCATCCATATGCCCAGTCCGGCACTGGCCGGCACACTGGCAGCCAGGCTTTTTAGCGCCCAGACCTGGCTTGGCCTGATCTGTGGCCTGGTCTTCTTGGTGGCGTCTCGCAGACTTTTCTCGGCTCTTGCGCCATCGCTCAACGGCCTGGTCCTGGCCGCCATGCTGATGGCCTTGCTGCTTGAATTGGCGATTGCGCCGCGCATTCTGCTGCGCGAGAACCTTGCGCTATGGCATAGCCTGGGTAGCGCCATGTTCCTGGTTCAGTGGG
>JAFMJA010000063.1 GCA_017853735.1 Burkholderiaceae bacterium
TCGCCCTGCTCGGCACTGGCCAGCGACATCCCACAAATACGCCCAGAGCAGCGTGCCAAATCGTAGGTATTGCGCAATCCCAGGCAGGTCTCGACCAAAGGAAGGATGCGTAAGTGTCCTTGGGTCTGTCCTGACCTGGATTCGATATCTGCCAGCCATTGGCCCACCTGCTCAAGATCACCAGGTGATTCAGCCTTGGGCAAAATCAGGCCCTGAACCTGTGCCGGCAGACACTTGGCCAGCAGCTCCAAATCCGCCTGACAATCACCAGCCCGTGGGTGGTTGACCCGCAAAAAGACCGGCTTGGAGAGTCCCTGTTGCAGAACTTGCAGGATGTTGGCGCGTGCCTCCTGTTTGGACTGATGCGGCACCGAGTCCTCCAGGTCAAAAATCAAGGCATCGGCCTGGCCCTGCTGGGCCTTGCTCAGCAAGTCCGGACGACTTCCTGGCGCAAACATCAAGGTCCGAAACAGGCGCATGGTGCGACTCACTGGCCCCGCCATTGGGGAGGACGCTTTTCCACAAAAGCACGGGGACCTTCTTGCGCATCATCGGTGGTGTAGGCAAAGCTTGCCAGATCGCGCTCAAGTTGCAGGCCTTCAGCCAGGCTCAGATCTTGCCCCCGCAGAATCGCCGTCTTGGCCAGGCGCACCGCCACCGGTGCATTGGCAGCTATGCGCTCGGCCAATTCAATGGCGCTTGGCAGCAAGTCCTGGTCAGAGACCAGACGGTCGGCCAGACCGATCGCTACAGCCTCGCCAGCGCCCACAGTACGTCCCGACAAAATCATCTCCAGCGCCCGATTGGTGCCAATTCGACGGGACAGGCGCTGGGTCCCTCCGTTGCCTGGGATCAGGCCCCTGCTCACCTCGGCAAATGCAAACGATGCTGATTCGCCCGCGTAGCAAACATCACATTGAAGAGCCAGCTCAACACCACCGCCAACGGCCAAGCCTTTCACTGCCGCGATAACGGGTTTGTCAAATTGGGCCAGGGCATCACTCTTCTCCCAACGAAAACGGCGCAATTCTGTCAAAGGGGTGTGCAGCAGGATCTGGGAAAACTCTCGCAGATCCATGCCCGCACAAAAGGCCTTGTCCCCGCCCCCAGTAAGCACCAGGGCGCGAACCTCCGGGTCTTTGCGCAATGCCTCCAGCACATCAAAGAGTTCGCCGCGCATCTGAAGGTTGATCGCATTCAAGGCCTGCGGCCGGTTCAAAGTGATGATGGCAACCTGCTTGTGTCGGGACAACAACAGGGTTTCTGGCGCTTGGCTCATCGTGGCTGACATGAGGGTTGGGAGGGATATTGCATTTGATTAAAGCATATGATTGAATCCTGGACAACAGCATAAACCCCAAGGAAATTCTGGACCGGCCCGTGGCCTGCGCAGAATGCCCTGCAACCGATTGAGAAGGACTTGGCATGGCCAGGACATCGCGCCGTACCCCCGTACGACCGCTGAGCACCCCAGAGCGCATTCTCCAATCCGCCGAGCGACTGTTCAGCGAGCGCGGCATCGACGGTGTCAGCCTGCGCGAGATCACCACCGACTCCGGGGTCAACAGCGCCGCGCTGCACTACCATTTCGGCTCCAAAATCGCGGTGCTCGAGAAGATTTTCGAGCTGCGTGCCAAACCGATTGCCGAGCGACGAATTCAACTGCTCAGCGAGCTCAAATTCGACCGCCAGGGTAAACCAGTCGTGGAAGATGTGCTGCGGGCTTTTTTGCGCCCGGCCTTGGAATCTCAAAGCATGCCTGGCGGGGATAATTTCCGTCTGCTGCGAGCCAGATTGGCTTTTGAGCGTGAGCAAGTGCGCAGGCGAGTGCTCGACCATGCCTTCAATGAATCTAGCCGGATGGCTCTGGAAGCATTGGCCAAGGCACTTCCCGAACTCGCTGCCCAGGAATTGCAATGGCGTTTCCATTTCCTGATGGGATCCATGGTCTACACCATGGCTCAGCCAGGCCGGATCGAGTCACTCTCAAAAAATCAGGTGGACACCAGCGACTGGGAATTGGCTTTGGAGCGGCTGGTGAAGTTTGCGGCCGCAGGATTTCGTGCCCCTTGATGTTTTGATCCATGCAACACCACTACCCGCTGCCGAATCAGCACCCACAAATTACTGCCCAGCTGGAGCAAGGTGTCCTGACCTTGCGGCTGGGAACTGACCTGGCACCCCTCGCACTGGATGTGCCAGCCATCGAATTGTTGAATCAGCTTTTCTGGCAAGTCGCCCAGGACCCGCAGGTTCGGGTCCTGGTGTTGCGCGGCCAGGGAAGACATTTTGGTCTAGGCTTGGATATCCAGGACATGGAATCCCAATACGCACAACAACCATCCCGGGTGCATCAGGCGCTCTATACCTTGCGGCAATGGGGCAATGGTCAACTGCGGAGAATGCCGCAAGCCGTGCTGGCACTTATTCAGGGCCAATGCGCGGGTGCAGCCATCACGCTGGTGCAAGGCTGCGATATCGCCCTGAGCGAACACGGGGCGCAGTTCAGCTTTACCGCAGCCGATGCCCATTGGCTGGCCCTGGAGCCAGCTGCACAGCCGCGTGCTGACTGGCTGTCAGCCCGGGCCCTGCACTTTCACTGTGTCAGCGGTCAAGCTGCCAGCGGTCTTGAGGCCGAACGCATGGGTTTGGTCACTTTCAGCTATCCGGAAGAAAGCCTGGATCAGGCACTGTCAGACCTGGTGACCAGCTTGCGCGAGAAGGACCCCCTGGCCCTGCAATTCACCAAGGAGACGCTGGCGCATGTCGGCTCGATGAGCTGGGATGCAGCGGTCAGCTATACAGCCGCCAAGTTTGCCGAGATCAAGGCCCGCCAGGCTGATAGCCCTTCCACCCGTGCCTCCGCCATTGCAGGATTTCTGGCAGGAAAGAACAAGCCAGGACTGAGCGGTTAAGACGTGTTGCGCATAGATGACTCTCACCAGGGTATTCGCCTGATCGGACTGGATCGCGCGGCCAAGCGTAATGCCATCGGGGTGGAAATGACACTGGCTTTGGAAGCCTGCCTGATGCAACTGCGGCACCGTGCCGATTTGTATGCAGTGGTATTTCATGGCATTGGTGGACATTTCAGTGCCGGCATGGACCTGAAAGATTTTTTCGACAGTTCCAGTCGCAACCCCGATGAACTGCAACGCGCTCGCAATGCCACCGAGCATTGGCGCTGTCATCTTTTGCGTGAATTGCCGCAACGCGTCTTTACGGCCATCGAGGGCTACTGTCTGGGAGGAGCCTTGCCCATATTGCAAGCTTCCGATGCGGTGATAGCCCACGACCAGGCAAAACTGGGAATGCCGGAGATCAACTTTGGCTTTGTGCCGGGTGGACAGATTGTCAAGTCTGTCGGATTGATGGCCTCCAACCGCGCCTTGTCTTATCTGGCGCTTACCGGCAAGCTGATCGACGCTGAACAGGCGCTGCGCTGGGGTTTGGTGAGCAAGGTGGTAGCACAAGACCCGCTACCCATGGCTCTGGAACTGGCCGGTCAATGGGCCAGGCAGGCAAGCCTAACGCAAGCCCAGTGAAGCGGCGATGATGTTTTTCTGAATTTCTGAAGTACCACCGCCGATAGTGGCCAAGCGAGAATCACGGAAAAAACGCTGGATCGGGTATTCCATGCAATAGCCGTAGCCACCCAGAATTTGCAAGCACGTGTCGGAGATCGACTTGTAGCTCTCACCCACCAGGTATTTGAGCACTGCTGTGTCGGCACGTTGCGCCTGGTCATGCTCCATCAGCCAGGCGTAGCGCAGCACCATGGTCTGGGCGCTATCGAGCATCACTTTCATATCGGCAAACTTGTGCTGAATGGCCTGAAAGCTGCCAATCGGCTTGCCGAACTGAATACGATTTTTGGCATAGTCCAGCGCGATTTCGAATGCCTGACGCGCCGCGCCAATGCGCGCGGCAGACAGACACAGGCGCTCGTAGCGCAGGGTGTCTTCGCAGATTGACCAACCCATGTCCATCTCTCCAAGAAGCGCAGAGATGGGAACCCGTGCATTGGTGAAAGTCACCTCGGTGGTGCCAATCGCATGTTGCCCCAGGGTAGGAATACGCCGCACCTCAATACCGGGCGTCTTGGTGTCGATCATCAAGGTGCTGATGCCTTGCTGTTTCTTGGCCTGTTGACTGGTACGCAGCGCCACCAGCGCATAGTCTGCGATGTCGAATCCGGAAATGAATGTCTTGCGGCCGTTGATGACAAAGTGATCACCATCCACTTCGGCCTTGGTACGCAAGGCAGCGGCATCAGAGCCGGAGTCAGGTTCGGTCAGGGCAAACGCATAAGTGAACTCACCGCTCACAGTTTTGGGTAGAAAAAATTTCTTTTGTTCCTCGGTGCCATTTTTCAAGATGGCGTAGCAACCAAAGGTATAGCTTCGAAACAGCCATAGACCCAATTCTTCAAAGTGATGCCCAGTTTCCTCCAACAGTACTGCCAAATCGGTAGGAGTGCCGCTGGCGCCACCATATTCCTCAGGGGCGATAAGTCCCAACCAGCCATGTTTAGCCAGGGCCTTGAAGGCTTCACGTGGGGGCGTACCCGATTCATCGCATTGCCTGACATAGTCCAGCGAGCATTCTTTGTCCAGCAGATCTTTTACATGATCGCGTATGGCTTCCTGGTCACTGGTCAATCCAAAATTCATGTCGAGAAACTCCGGCAATGCATGCCACAACAGATCAGATCATAGCATTTGATTTAATCACTTGCTTGAATTTTCGAATGGTGGCTGGCCACTCATTCCATTCGGTCACGCTTGGCCAGGCTAGGGAATAAATAGATCCAGCTGACCGCGATCAGGATCGTTCCGACGCCGCCTAGCACGACCGAAGCGACTGGTCCCAGCCATGCGGCCACTGCGCCAGATTCAAACTCTCCCAACTGATTGGAGGCTCCGATAAAAATAGAGTTGACGGCTGAGACCCTCCCGCGCAGCTCATCCGGTGTTTCCATCTGAAGCAATGTAATTCTGGTGACTACGCTGATCGAATCCGCAGCGCCAGAGACTGCCAATGCCACCAGTGACAGCACAAAGCTTTCAGAAAGTCCAAACACAATGATCGAAAGACCAAAAACCATGGTGGCAGCCAGTAAGCGCTTTCCCACATGCCGGTGCAAGGGCCATCGCATCAGGGCTAGTGACACGATGAGTGAGCCAAGCGCGGGAGAAGCGCGCAACAGACCCAAGCCTGCCGGACCTACATCCAAGATGTCTTTTGCGTACATTGGCAGCAGTGCGGTGGCACCACCCAGCAAGACCGCAAACAAGTCCAGAGACACAACCCCAAGTAAGAGTTTTTTTCGCCAGATGAAGGTGAAGCCAGCCAGCACCATCGACCAGGTCGCCGCCTGCATGACGGGACGGTGCTGCAAGCGCACCAACATGGCCAGCACAAATGCAATCAGCATAAGCAGAGCACAGCTGGCGTAAACCAGGAGCGGGCCGCCCACATAAAGTCCACCTCCTAAGGCTGGCCCGCCAATCACAGCCACTTGCTGTCCACTGGAGCCCAGAGCAATTGCCCGCTGCAGCAGATGAGTTGGTACCAGCAAGGGCGTCAGAGCCTGCTGAACTGGCATTTGGAATGCTCTGGCAATTCCCAAGGCGACCGACACCGCCAGGATGAGATCACGGTTGGTCAACCCGAAGGCTGTCGTCAAGACCAGGACCAGTGCAATCAGGACTTGCAACAACATGGATGCGGCATAGATGTGACCGCGGTGCCATTTGTCAGCTGCATGCCCAGCCGGCAAGGTGAAGAGCAAGGCGGGTACAAATTGAAACAGCCCGACCAGGCCCAAATCCCAGGCGCTGCCAGTCATGTCATACATATGCCATGCAACAGCCACCATCAGCATCTGGTTGCCAGTGACGCCGGTAAGCCTGGCCCACCAGAATCGAAAATAGTTTTTATGTGCGAGTAGCTGCCAAACAGGAGAAGGGTTCATGTACTGACGATTATGTAGTGATGCAGGACCGCTCCATCCAATTCAGCCATGCCAAAGAGCGGAGATGATTCTATGATTGCTGCATCCGAACATATCCTCTTGGTGCCTTTATATGACCGGCTCATAGATTTTGAGACCTCACCATTGGGTTTCAGGTATACCGGTTATTCTTTTTTCTGTCGTAATTGTCCAATCGGGATCAGACCTACTCAAGCTCATGTCAAAATTTACTCGAGCAATTCTGTGCATAGTTTCAATCTGGCTGACGGTTGTTAACCAACCGGTGCTGGCCCGATCTCAAGTTGACCTTGACTGGGTGCTCATCCAGTCCCCTGCCCTTCCAGGCAAATTCGAAATCGCCCGCACCGAAACCACGGTGGGGCAATTCCGAGAATTTGCCCGGGCCACCCAATGGGTCACGCGGGCAGAGCGCCTGGGCGGTGGCCAGGTCTATGAGGCCGGTTGGGTACAAAAACCCGGATGGAACTGGGCCAGCCCCTTTGGCCGACCGGCCCAGGACAACGAGCCTGCAGTGCATGTGGACGTGGACGATGCGCGGGCCTTCTGTCGCTGGGCGGGGGGCGACCTGCCCACCGATGCCCAATGGGCTGCTGCGGCTTACACCGAGTGGCGCACCAAACCCCCCGCCCCTTTCAAAACCGGCGAGCGCTACCGCTACCCAACCGGTGTCAGCCCGCAAGGTGCGCAATGCCTTGCGGATTGCGGCCCCGCTGCGCAAGAACGAGCAGTTGCCTTGGCGGCAGGATTGTGGCGCGGCCATGGTCATGCCCCAGTAGGGCGGACGCCTGCAGGTGTCAACGGCCTGTATGACATGGGCGCCAATGTCTGGGAATGGACACGACCCGAATCAGCCACAGCGCCTGGCAACCGGGATGCCCAGTGGCGCACCCGGGGAGGTTCCTGGTGGTATGGCACTGAACCTATGCTGGAAAACCATGCTGCCTACAAGCCGATGCAAACCGCCGTGGTCTACATCGGATTTCGATGCGCACGTCAGCCGAAATAGCCAGCAATTCTTGGGCTGATCCTGCCTATCCTGTCCAGTGATCCTGCCGATGCACCAGGTAATCTGGTGTCACATAAGCCCCAGGCCTCAGCGCAGGATGGACATTGTTAGTCTTTAGGCCTTCGTGGAAGCGAACTTTTTGTGCGTAGGCATTCACCAAAGATTCTGCAGCTTCAAGGGCTTGCAAATCACGAATGGGAGTATTTGCCTTGCCACGGATTTGCACCATTCGCCAATCTCCGTCATGGCTGCGCTGTAATTCAATGGTCGCCAAGCGGCGGCCGTTTTGTCGCAAGGAAAACACCCGACTTGCGCCGCTGGAACAGGCGTTGACATAGCTGCCAATGCAGTGACGTTGCTCCAGGCCCTCCTCGGCCAAAAGAGCACCACTATCCAATTCCACTGCGACAAACGAACCCAACTCATGGCGCGGCAACAGCGCAGGCCATCGAACATCTTTGGCGGGGTCTACCTGGATCAACAGCGCTCGGTGCCAGAGGCTGGAGCGACGACGCAAGGAACGCCAGGTAGCCCCCTTCAAGACCGCTTGATGGGAGTACACAAAATCTGAAACATCCTGCGCTTCATGATCGAGGTTTGCTTCTTCCTCATCGGTCAAATGGGCACGCATGATTGCGCGCAGGAAGATGCGAGCGTTTTCCTCTCTGACTGCACCAGGCCGGCCCCGGGTTCGATCAAGAATACGCTCCACACCGCGCAGAGCGATCAGACTACGACCTGCATACAGTCCCTCGCCTTGCAGGGCACTGGCCAACAAATTGACCAGGCTCGAAAACCCTGGCAAGACAGACAACGATGGGGGGAAAAATTGAAGTAATGTCCTGAGGGCTGCATCGCTCTGCTTGATGAGAAAGCGCCAGCCCTGGACAGTCAGGCCATTGTCCAGCAACAAAATCCGTAACTCATCGAAAAACCCTGGGCCCAGCTTGAGCTTCAACCCATTGTTGCTACGCAGCGCCAAATCAAGCAGGGGCATGCCGCTTTTACTGGGCGCATCTGGCAGTAAGTGCATTTGGCCCGCCACCAACGACACCTGCGCCAGGCTAGCTCCGGAGCCGTAGATGGCACTTGCCAGTGCCAGCGCTGCGGGCGCGAGCGCTTGACGTAAGAAATCACCGCAACCCGGATCATCCAGAGAAACCGCCCCCACCCGACAGATATTTGCCTCAAGCCCATCTCGCTTCAGGAGGAGCTTCACCTTCCCGCCACGCAGCTTGATTTTGGCCTGCCAGTTGCCAGGGCCTTTGAAGCTTTCAGACTCTGCGTCAAGCATGGGCAATACGGGATCCTTACCATCAGCGCACACATGCAGCTGCAACAAGTTTTGCAGGGTGCAAATATCTTGCAAGGTCATCCATCGTGCGTGTTTCAGCGATAAGGTACAGAAGGCTGGCTCTGCAATTCCGATGGCACGCCAGGTAAAACGCGCGTTTCGGTTGTCAAAAATCTGCAACTCTCCAAGGTCCAGATCCAGCAGATAGCCCCAGTGGATATCTGCACATAAATCCAGCTGCGCGGCAGGCAGAAAGGGCAAGTTCCAATGCCACGCATCCAAGCCCGGAAAAATTGCAAAGAGATCCGACCAAGCTTGGCAGCGTGCCAGGCCATCCTGTTGGGGCATCATTGATTCCAGGTGGCGCAGTTGACCCCGCTGGTCTTCAGTCAGAAACAAACCATGCTCAGGCCTGATGAACGAGACCTGACTGGCGTAGGCCTTAATCTGGGCATCACTGACCCTAGCGAGGTAAAGATGAAGCGCCTTGAGGACAGCCTCGCCACTACGACAGCCATGCAGCCGTTGCAGCTTGGTGACACCATCCACCCGAAATCCAACCAATGCGCTGTTCATGTCTGCATTTGTACCTCAGCTGGAGAGAATTATGCTGCGCGAAAACTTGGGATGATGCTCAGAATATCTCACCATCGGCAACTCTTGGCCGTGATAATTTCAGGTTTTACTTTCCATGAGCCAAGAAAAGCTTTGCCTTACGGATAGTTTTGATAATGACTATACTTTTCAAATTCTCCCCGTTCCCCACTTTATCCTGAGGCAGAGAAATCAACACTCGCGACAACCATTCAGCCGGCCCTTGGGGCACCCTGCGGGATGCCTCATGGAAATGCGACCGTCGCCAGTTTTTGACGTATGGGGCAGTTGCCTCGGCCCTGGCTGGTGTTCCTAGGCTTAGCCTGGCTGAAGACTGGCTCGACCTTCGGGCAGCGCCCAAATCTTTTAGCCTGTTGCCTAAGACCCAGCCTGTTCAAGCCATGTGGGCTTATAACGGACAGTATCCAGGGCCTGTCCTCTCTTGGCGCCAGGGAGATACCTTGCGCGTGCGCTTGCACAACGACTTGCCGCAACCCACTACCGTGCATTGGCACGGCATCAGGGTGCCCAATGCTTATGACGGCGTGCCCGGCATGACCCAAGACCCCGTCCAACCAGGCAAGCAATTTGACTATCGTTTTGTCGTGCCCGATGCAGGTACCTACTGGTATCACCCACATGTCAATACCATCGAGCAAATTGGCCGCGGGCTGATAGGCGCCCTGGTGGTGCACGAACGCAAACCGCCCGAGGTCGATGCAGACTGGCTTTGGGCCTTGACCGATCTTCGCCTGGACCGTAGTGGGCAGATTGTTGAAAACTTTAATGACTTGCACGATGCCGCACATGCGGGTCGCGTGGGTAATGTGGTGTTTATCAACGGCGCGTTGCAGCAAGATTTTTCAGCACGACCTCATGCGCGTATTCGCTTGCGTCTGCTGGCTGCCACCAGCGCCAGGATTTTTGGCCTGCGTTTCGATGGCTCAAGAGCCTGGCTGTTGGCCATTGACGGTCACCCGGTTCCCGTACAGCTTTTGAGCGAGCCCCTGGTGCTGGGGCCGGGTCAACGCGCCGATGTGATTTGGGAAGCGCCTACCGAGGGCCAAACAGCCAGGGTGCGAGATGTCTTCTACCCAGGCCGTGGCTATGAGTTGGCCGCTCTCAAGGCCAGCGGTGCCGCGCTCACCTTGGTGCAGTCCCCTCCTGCGCCTCTGCCGGCAAACCCCTTGCCCGAGCTGGGGCCGCCCACCCAGCCAGAGTTTGTGATTAACCTGCAGGGCGGCGCCATGAGCCGAGAAGCCAGCCGTGAGGCAATCTGGCTGATCAATGGCAAGGCCATGAAAAACGAAGCCATGGGCCATGGGCATCAGCCGCCACTGTTTACCCTCAAGTCGGGGCACACCCTGGATCTGGTCTTGAACAATCGCACCGTTTGGCACCACCCCCTGCATTTTCATGGGGTGTGGCTACGCCAGCGCCTGGGCGACCAGTGGGGGCCAGTACGCGATACGGTGCTGCTATCTCCGCAAGAATCTACCCGCGTACGCTTGTTCGCAGACCAACCCGGCCACTGGATGGTGCACTGCCATGTGCTGGGCCATCAGGCCAACGGCATGATGGGGCATTTTGTGGTGGTCTAGAGAATTGAAAAAAGCGCGGGCCGGCCCCCAAGATCCTTCCTTCAGGAAATCTTGAATGGTGAAAAGTTGGTATGCCGGTCGTAATAATCCTCATGCTCCTTGGCTTTTAGAAAAGCAACAACCCGGTAAGTAACCGGGGTCATCACAATTTCCCAAGTGGTCTTGAGCACATACTGGGCTACTGCAACTGCCACCACCTGATGGGTAGGCCAAATGCCATAGAAGGCCAGTACATAGAAAAGACCGGAGTCCACAGCCTCACCTACCAGGGTAGAGCCGATCGTTCGACTCCATAACAATCGCCCTTTTGTCCAAATTTTCATTTTTGCCAACACATAGCTGTTGGAGAAGCTGCCGCACCAGAATGCCAGCACAGAAGCGAGCATGATGCGCGGCGTATTGCCAAAGACAGCATTGAGATGTTCCTGATAGCCCTGATTGAACGGATCTGAGGCTGCGGGCAAAGCCAGCACCACAATGGACATGAAGCTGGCAAAAATAAGGGCACCAAAACCGGCCCACACCACCCGGCGATCCCGGCCGTAGCCATATACCTCGGTCAGGATGTCGCCAAAAATATAAGAGATAGGGAAAAACAGCACGCCTGCGCCGAAAGTGACCGTTCCGATCCAGGGCAGGGTCATCTCCGCCGCTTTGGCAGCTCCAATCAGGTTGGAGCACAACAAAACGCAGACAAATGCGGCAAGAATGAAGTCGTAGTATTTGTAGGTTTTCATTTTTTCTTTTTGGGAAATTCCGATTCGCAGTATTTCACCACATTGGCAATTTCAGCCTTGTTTTTGGAAGCCTTGCTGTGTTCGGCAATGCATTCCTCAGCATTTTTATAGCCGCATGAGCTGAGCAAAAAAATCAGCGGGATCAACCATAGGGGACACAAGCCAAGATGCCTCATCATCCATCTCCTTAGAGAAGCAAGCGCAATCAAAGACAGAATACTATTTGAATTGACCCGAACTTGCAAAATTCA
>JAFMJA010000326.1 GCA_017853735.1 Burkholderiaceae bacterium
AAGAGGTGGGTGACCAGGAGCTGGACCGCTGGCATGCGGCGGGGGTGCGTGGCGTGCGCGCCAACCTTTACCAATTGGACGGGCACAAGGTGTATCGCAATGGCGTGGGGCTGGAGACTTTGGAATTTTTGGCGCCCCGCCTGCGCGAGCGCGGCTGGCACGCCCAAATCTGGGTGCATGCGCCCGACTTGCCAGCCCTGAGCCCGCGCCTGCGGCGCCTGGGCGTGCCGCTGGTGATCGACCACATGGGCCGCATGGCCTCCACGCGTGGGGTGCAGGATCCTGGGTTTCAGCATCTGTGTGCCCTGCTGGCCGACGGCTTGGCCTGGACCAAGATTTCGGGCGCCGACCGCAACACCGCACAGGCTGCCAGCCACCAGCCAGCGTACAGCGACATCGACCCGTTCGCGTTGGCCTTGCTCGCCGCCAATCCGCAGCGCGTGGTGTGGGGCACCGATTGGCCACATATCAATTACTTTGACCCAGGGCGTGTTCCGGATGACGGCGTCTTGCTCAACCTGCTGGCGCGCTGGCTGCCCGATGCCCGGCTGCAACAGCAAGTGCTGGTCGACAACCCGGCCAGGCTGTACGATTTCCCGATCCGCTGAACCCCGATCTGACCAGGCACAGACACAGCACAGGATTTGACAAGCTCCGCATGGACCTGGCGAGCACATGAACCAGCCCGTACCCCCAGCGCTCAATCTGCTGCTGTCGGAGCAAGCGCGCCAGCAATGGGGCGCAGCGATCAGCCAGGTGCTGGCAGGGCGTCCGCATGCGCTGGTCACCATCGAGTCGGCTGTGGCGCTGGGGCGCAGCGATCTGGATCTGGCCTTCATCACCCGTGATGTCACCGGCCTGTCGACCAAGCACGAGCTAGCGCCCTCCCTGCAAGCCTGCTACCAGGTACTGCGGCGGTCCAAAGGATTGCGCTGGGTGCAGATTCATTCGGCTGGTGCCGACCGTCCGATCTATCTTGAATTGCGGGCCCGAGGTGTGGCAATCAGCACCTCTTCGGGTGCCAGTGCGGAAGTGGTGGCGCAATCGGCCCTGGCTGGCGTGCTGGCGCTGGCCCGGGGTTTCCCGCAGCTCATGCTGGCGCAGCAGGCCCATCGCTGGGAGCCCTTGCTGGGTGAGCGTCTGCCGCGTGATCTGGGCGGCCAGACCGCTGTCCTGGTGGGCTGGGGGCCGATCGGCCAGCGCATCGGCGCGGTGCTGCGCCTGCTGGGTCTCAAGCTGATTGTGGTGCGCACCCGGTCAGGCCCCACCATAGACGGCATGGAAATGGTGGGATTTGACCGCTTTCACGCAGTGCTCTCGCGGGCGGACTGGTTGTTGCTGGCCTGTCCTCTGACGCAACGCACCCGACAGCTGGTCGATGCGCGCGCCTTCAGCGCCCTGCCGCCGGGCGCCTGTCTGGTCAATGTGGCGCGGGGCGAGGTGGTCGAGCAGGAAGCCCTGGTGCAGGTCTTGCGCAGTGGCCGCCTGGGTGGGGCGATGCTGGATGTGTTCGAACATGAGCCGCTGCCGGTGGACTCGCCCTTGTGGGAGATGCCGCGGGTGATCATCACCCCGCACTCGGCGGGTCATTCGGATGGCAATGCGCAGCGCATCGCGAACCTGTTTCTGAACAACCTGCGCCTATGGTGTGAGGGCAAGATGCCACTCAACCTGGCTCCGTGAGCCAGCAAACCATCAGGACCTGAGCGCTTGCACCGACTCGTCGGTGTAGACCAGTTCCAGAGGATAGCGCTGACCGCGCAGATGGTCTTCCAGGCAACGCAGCACCAGGGGGCTTCGGCAGCGGGCCTGGTTGGCACGGATTTCTTCGGGGCGCATCCAGACAGTGCGCAGGATGCCATGGTCCAGCTGCCTGCCTGCGACCTGCTCGCCCAGTGCGCCGGCAAAAGCAAAGCGCAGATAGGTGATGTCCTCGGTCAGGCCGTCCTGCAAGCTGCGCTGGAAGCGGGACAGATAAATGCCCAGCAGGTGGCTGGGCACAAAGCGGTGGGTGGTTTCTTCCAGCGCTTCGCGCATGCAACCCTCCAGTGGGGACTCTCCCGGATCAAGATGGCCGGCCGGATTGTTCAGTCGGACCCCTTCGGGCGTCTCTTCTTCGACCAGCAAGTACTGGCCGTCGCGCTCGATAATGGCGGCCACTGTGACGCTGGGTTTCCATCGAATATCCATAGCCCGGGATTATGGGCTGCCAAAGCGGCTGGAGCCACGATTTTTATGGGCCAGATACTCTTTTGGCATCTAAATCTCGGCTAAGCTTGCTGCTTTGCGGCCGCCCCCCAAGTGGCTGGCCGAAAAGCGTTTTTAGTGTGCATATCCAGGAGATGAATTATGCAGGCTGGCACAGACAAGCAGGTGCAGTGCATTGGTATTCCGCGGGAAGTTTTCCCGGGCGAAAAGCGTGTGGCCTCGGTGCCCGAGGTGGTGGAGAAGCTGATCAAGCTGGGCTTCAAGGTGGTGGTCGAGTCCGGTGCTGGCGATGCCGCCAATTTTGACGATGCGACCTACCGCAGCGCAGGGGCCGAGATTGCCGC
>JAFMJA010000064.1 GCA_017853735.1 Burkholderiaceae bacterium
TCATCATCAACTCGCACACCCACGGCGAATACCTCTCCGACAGCAAGTTCTGGGACATCTTTGCCGCTGCCGAGGCAAATGATGTAGCCATCTACCTGCATCCCAATGCGCTGCCCTCATCTATGCTCAAGCCCTTTCAGGAGTGTGGCCTGGATGGCGCTGTCTATGGCTTTGGCATTGAGACAGGCCTGCATGCTTTGCGCATCATCACAGCCGGTGTGTTTGACCGTTTCCCCAAACTGCGCATGGTGCTGGGCCATATGGGTGAAGCCCTGCCTTTCTGGGCCTATCGCCTGGACTATATGCATGCGGCCACGGTCAAATCGCAGCGCTATATGAGCGTCAAGCCGATCAAGCAACGTCCCAGTGACTACCTGCGGCAAAATTTCTGGATCACCAACAGCGGTGTGGCCTGGGAGCATGCGGTCAAGTTTTCCCAGCAATTCCTGGGTGTCGACCGGGTGATGTACGCCATGGACTATCCCTATCAGTACGCGCCGGATGAAGTCAACATTCTGGACGCCATGGACATGTCCCTGGAGGACAAAACCAAGTTCTTCCAGACCAATGCCGAGACCGTGTTCAAGCTGTGCTGAATCGCCATTCTTGCAAGGAGACCCTGATGAAGATAGTCACCCGGTTGATTGTTCTGTTCTCCATCGCCTGGGGCGCAGCCTGGGCCCAGTCCTGGCCCGGCCAATCCATCAGGATCGTGGTGCCATTCACCCCGGGCACCGGCATGGATACCATCGCCAGAACGGTGGCGCCCAAGCTATCAGAGCGGCTGGGCCAAGCCGTGGTGGTCACCAACGTCCCCGGTGCCAGCGGCAATATTGGCGCTGACCAGGTGGCCAAAAGCAGCCCCGATGGCTACACCGTGCTGATGGGCGCCAACACCATGCTGATGGCTGCCCAACTCTACAAGAGTGTGCCTTTTGATCCTGTGAAGGACTTTTCCCCGGTGTCGATGGCTGCATGGGGCACTTTGATGCTGGTCAGCAACCCCAAGAGTGGCGTCAAATCGATGCAGGAGCTGATTGCCCAGGCCAAGGCCAAGCCCGGTAGCGTCACATTTGGCTCACCCGGGGTGGGCACACCGCATCACATGGCCATGGAGCTGTTCAAGGCCCAGACCGGTCTGTTCATGCTGCATGTGCCCTACCGGGGATCGGCTGGCTATACCCAGGATCTCCTGGCCGGTGAAATACAGGTCGGGTTTCTGCCTGTGCATATTGCGCAGGGCCTGGTCAAGGCGGGCCGATTGCAGGCTCTGGCTGTGGGCAGCCCACAGCGCCACCAACTGGCACCGGATGTGCCCACGGTCGAAGAGCTGGGCGTGAAAGGCGTGAATGTGGATATGTGGTACGCCTTCTTCGTGCCCAACAAAACACCCGACCCGATCGTTCAGCGCCTGAACCGGGAGTTTGTCGACATCCTCAAGCTGTCGGATGTCAGCGGTGTACTGGGCAAAGCCGGGCTGGTCGCTGACTCTTCCTCCCCCGGGGCTTTGAGCGAAATCGTGAACAAGGACTACCCCCGTTGGGGCCAGGTGATTCGCAGCAAGGGCATCAGCTCGGATTGATGCCATGAGCGAATCCAGCAAACTCTTCACCCATGCGGCTACCCGAATTGCCGTGGTCGGGGGTGGGGTGGCCGGATTGGGGCTGGCGCTATCCCTGCACCAGCGGGGCATTGCCTGCGATGTCTATGAAGCTGCCCCACAGGTCAAAGAACTTGGTGTCGGCATCACCTTGCTGCCCCATGCCATGCGCGAACTGGCCAGACTGGGCGTGCAGAGCAAGCTCGAAGCCGCTGGAATCGAAAACCTGGAGAGTGTTTTCTTCAACCGATACGGCCAGTTCATTTACAAGGAGCCGCGTGGTCGTCATGGTGGTGCGCCCTTTCCCGAAATCGGGATTCACCGCGGCAAGTTGCACCGTATCCTGTACGAAGAAACGCTCAGCCAGATCGGCAGCTCTCGCATCCACCTGGACCATCGCTGCATAGGTGTCGAGCAGGATGAGCAGGGCGCTACCCTGCATTTTGTGGACGCCGCAGGTGTCAGTCGCCCCAGCGTGCGCGCCGACATCGTAATTGCCTGTGATGGTGTCAATTCCACCCTGCGTCGGCAGTTCTATCCGGACGAGAAGCTGGCGTTTGCCGGCATCAATACCTGGCGCGGGGTGACTGTTCACCCCCCAATCCTGACTGGCAAGAGTTATATGCGGGTGGGGTCCATCCACACCGGCAAGATGGTCATCTACCCGATTGTTGACAATGTCGACGGCAAGGGCCGGCAGTTGATCAACTGGATGGCCGAGATCCAGCGCGAGGGCGAGTCGATGAATGACTGGAACCGCCCCGGCAACAAGGAGGACTTTCAGTCCATCTTTGCCGCTTGGAAATTTGACTGGCTGGATGTGCCTGCGCTGATTGCCAATTCACAGCAGATCCTTGAATACCCGATGGTGGACAAGGACCCGGTATCGCAGTGGACTTTCGGCCGGGTGAGCTTTATGGGTGACGCAGCCCACCCGATGTACCCGCGTGGCTCCAACGGCTCGGCGCAGGGCCTGATCGACGCGCGTACCTTGGCGCAGTTGCTGGCGACCACACCGGATCCACTGGCCGCGCTGCTGGCCTACGAGCAGGCCCGTATGGAGCCCACTGCACGTGTGGTGCGTACCAACCGCAGCACTCCGCCAGATTTCATCAACATCAAGGTGGATGAGCTCACCGGCGGCAAGCCTTTCACCCATATTGACGACGTGATCAGTCAGGAAGAGTTGCGACAGATCTCCGAGGATTACAAGCGGATTGCTGGTTTTTCGGCTGAAGCGCTCAAAGCCGGCTAGGCCGCCATGGCCTGACCCTCATCCACCCTTGTCGCGCGCATGGGCTGCAGAGAAATCGAGGGGCGAGGGTTCGGGCGACTGCGCTCTGATTCTGAAATTGACCTGCTTCATCCCGGTCAATGCCAGGGCTGCTGCGATACCCAGAAGTGCCGAGGCGAAGCCCATGGAAGCGTTGAGCGAGCTATGGTCTGCCACCCAGCCTGATAAAACAGGACCGATAGCCTGCCCGATGGCAAACAGCACAGTGTAAAAAATCATGCCGCGCGCCCACTGAGTCGGCTTCATGGTCTTGCGTATCAGGACGGCCACGGCAGCTGGCGCAATGAAGATGCTCACGCCAAAGCTGGCCGCAGACACCAGGACAGAGGCCAGGTTGGCCGATAGAACAGGCAGAAGCGTACCCAGCAGCATGGCCAACGCAGTGGCAGAGAGCGTTGCACCCGGATGCCAGGTATCCAGAGCGCGCCGCCAGACAAAGGGCGAAACCGCCGCTGCGCCTCCCAATACCAACCAGACCGCTGTACCGAGATGCCAGGAGAGTTGCTGGTCACTCATCCAGGCAAAGATAAAAGTCATGTAAACAATGTAGCCGCAGGCCACCAGGAAATAAGAGCCCAGACTGGGCCAGAGCCCGCGCAGGTCCAGAGCTTCACTGGCTTTGGTGTTGGCACTGCCACCGATGCGCCGGGCTTCCAGCATGGGCCAGAGGCTGACGCAAGTGCCCAGCAGGCCGAGCACCAGCCAGGCGCTGGGCCAGCCCGAGCTGCCAGTGTGGGCCAGCAACGGGTTGACGCAGATGCCTGCCAAGGCAATTCCAATACCACCTCCGGCAAAGAACATGCCGGTGGCCGTGCCGCCCAGCTGCGGATGGTCTTGGTAGCGGGCGGCCACCAAGGCCCCCCCACAGGCGAAAGTCCAGGCCGTTCCCACACCAGCGGCCACTCGGGTTGAACTCAGCCAAAGCTGCTCGGCACGCAGGCCGGTTAACAACAGGGCGCTGACAGTGAGCAACAGACCCAGGGTGAACAACTGGCTGGGCCGCAGTCGTTGCAAGAGCAGATAGCCACTGACCGCGCCAAGGATGTAGCCCAGTGCATTGGCAGTGCCCAGCCAGCCGGCTTCGGCATAGCTCCATTGCAGGTCGGTGCGCATGGCAGGCAAAACCAGCGCATAGGCAAAGCGCGCCAGCCCGTTGCCAGCGGCCACACTCAAGCCCAGGCCGAACGCTGGCCACAGGGTGAGTTTGTTGTCGTGAGGCAGGTTCATCGAGTGGACGACCAGTTCAAGGTTGTTTCTTGACGTGGATCAGAGCTGAATTGTCACTCAGCTCTTGAAATTCAAGGACTTTGCCCAATGTTGGCTAGCAAACGGAGGAATTCATGCGCATCGACAAACTCACCACCAAGTTTCAGGAAGCCTTAGGTGAAGCCCAGAGCCTGGCGCTTGGCAACGACCACGCGTACATCGAGCCATCTCATCTGCTGCTGGCCATGCTGCAGCAGCAGGACGGACCCAAGGCGCTTTTGCTGCGTGCTGGGGTCAATGTCGCTGGCCTGCAGAAAGCCACTGAAGAGGCGGTCAAGAAACTGCCACAGGTTCAAGGGCAGGAGCAGGTTCAGGTTGGGCGCGACACGGTGACCTTGCTGCAGGCTGCCGAGAAGGAAGCCATCAAGCGGGGTGACCAGTTCGTGGCCAGTGAGTTGTTTTTACTGGCGCTGTCAGACAGCAAGGGCGAACTGGGCCGTGTGGCCAAGGACAACGGGCTGAGCCGCAGGAACCTGGAAGCAGCCATCGACGCCCTGCGTGCCGGACAAAAAGTGGACAGCCCGGAGGCTGAAGGACAGCGCGAGGCACTCAAGAAATACACCCTGGATCTGACTGAGCGTGCCCGTTCAGGCAAGCTCGACCCGGTGATTGGCCGCGATGATGAGATCCGCCGCGCCATCCAGGTTCTGCAGCGACGCAGCAAAAACAATCCGGTGTTGATTGGCGAGCCTGGCGTGGGCAAGACAGCAATTGTGGAAGGTCTGGCCCAGCGTATCGTCAATGGCGAGGTCCCCGAAACCCTGCGTGACAAGCGCGTGCTGGTACTCGACATGGCCGGTCTGCTGGCAGGTGCCAAGTACCGGGGCGAATTCGAAGAGCGCCTGAAATCCGTGCTCAAGGAAGTTGCCCAGGACGAAGGGCGCATCATCCTTTTTATCGATGAGATCCACACCATGGTGGGCGCGGGCAAAGCCGAGGGCGCGATTGATGCGGGCAATATGCTCAAACCCGCCCTGGCCCGTGGCGAGTTGCATTGCATCGGCGCCACCACCCTGGACGAATACCGCAAGTACATCGAAAAAGATGCGGCGCTGGAGCGTCGTTTTCAAAAGGTTCTGGTGGAAGAACCGACGGTGGAGCAGACCATTGCCATCTTGCGTGGGCTGCAGGAAAAGTATGAGGTTCACCATGGTGTCGATATCACAGATCCTGCCATCGTGGCTGCAGCAGAGCTGAGCCATCGCTATATCACTGACCGTTTTCTGCCCGACAAGGCCATTGACCTGATCGACGAGGCAGCAGCCAAGATCAAGATCGAGATCGACTCCAAGCCCGAAGTGATGGATAAATTGGACCGTCGCCTGATCCAGTTGCAGATCGAGCGCGAAGCGATGAAGAAGGAAACCGATGAGGCCTCGCAGAAGCGCCTAGCTTTGATCGAGGAAGAAATCGAGAAGCTTCGGCGTGAAGCAGCTGACCTGGAGGAGGTCTGGAAATCCGAAAAGGCTCAGGCCCAGGGCAGCCAGCATGTGCGCGAGGAGATCGAGCAAGTCAAGACCCGTATCGCTGAGTTGACCCGCAAAGGTGATTTTGCCAAGGTGTCCGAATTGCAATATGGCCGACTGCCGGAGTTGGACAAGCAACTCCGTGAGGTCCAGGCCAAGGAGGCCGCGGGTGCAGGCGGTGCTGGCGGAGGCAACAAACTGCTGCGCACCCAGGTGGGGGCGGAGGAGATCGCCGAAGTCGTGAGCCGTGCCACTGGCATTCCCGTTGCCAAAATGATGCAGGGCGAGAAAGACAAGCTCTTGCAGATGGAGAGCAAGCTGCATGAGCGTGTGGTGGGCCAGGACGAGGCCATCGCTGCGGTGGCCAACGCCATTCGCCGCTCCCGCTCGGGCTTGTCTGATCCCAACCGTCCCACCGGTTCATTTCTCTTTCTTGGCCCCACCGGCGTGGGCAAGACCGAGTTGTGCAAGGCGCTAGCCGGTTTTCTGTTTGACAGCGTGGACCATCTGGTGCGCATTGACATGAGCGAATTCATGGAAAAGCACTCGGTGGCTCGGCTGATCGGCGCGCCTCCGGGCTATGTGGGCTATGAGGAAGGTGGCTACCTTACTGAGGCAGTACGCCGCAAGCCCTACAGCGTGTTGCTGCTCGACGAAGTGGAAAAAGCCCACCCTGATGTGTTCAATGTACTTTTGCAGGTGCTGGATGACGGGCGCCTGACCGATGGTCAGGGCCGCACCGTGGACTTCAAGAACACCGTGATTGTCATGACCAGCAATATCGGCTCGCATTTGATTCAAAGCATGGTGGGCGACTCTTATGAAGAGATCAAAGACGCTGTCTGGGGCGAGCTGAAAAGCCATTTCCGGCCTGAGTTTCTCAACCGGATTGATGAGACGGTGGTATTCCACGGCCTGGATGCCCAGCACATTGCCAGCATCGCCAAGATCCAGCTGCATCAACTGCAGGAGCGTCTGGCCAAGCTGGAATTGAGCCTACAGGTCTCGCCCAAGGCCTTGAACGAGCTGGCCAAAGTGGGCTTCGATCCGGTGTTTGGGGCTCGTCCGCTCAAGCGGGCGATCCAGCAGCGTATCGAAAATCCCCTGTCCAAGCTGTTGCTGGAGGGCAAGTTCGTACCCAAGGATGCGATCGGGGTGGATGTAGATCCGATCAAGTCGCCAGGCCAGTTTGATTTTGCGAAGGTTTGAGCGCTCAGGCGTGGCGTCTTGAATATTGGATACTTGGCGCTTTGCTTTGCCGAGTAGAGCCGCCATGAATGAGAACCGCGCCCGCCAGGCCGCACGACTGATCTGGGATCACTGGTCGTCCGGTACGGTGATCGATGCATTGCCACTGGACTGCCGTCCCACCACGCCACAGGAGGGTTATGCGGTGCAGGCGATGTTGCCCAGCCTGAGCCAACGTCGGGTGCTGGGCTGGAAGATTGCTGCCACCAGCTCGGTCGGTCAGGCCCACATCAATGTCACCGAGCCCTTGCCGGGCCGTCTGCTGGAGGGCCAGGTCTATCCTCCTGGCGCGACCATCCCTTCCCAGGGCAACCGGATGCGGGTGGCTGAGCCCGAAATGACGTTCACCCTCGGCAGTCAGCTTTCCCCCCGCTCCAGGCCCTATGAACTGCAAGAGGTGCTCGATTCAGTGGCCTCGCTCCACCCGGCACTGGAGATTCCGGATTCCCGTTTTGCCGATTTCACGGTTGCGGGGCAAGCGCAGTTGCTGGCCGACAATGCCTGTGCCCACCACTTTATCCTGGGTGAGCCAGCGCCTGACAGCTGGCGTGCCTTGGACCTGAGCCAGCATTCAGTGCACGCTGTTGTCACGCAGGCCACTGGGCACCAATGGTCGCGCGAAGGCACTGGCGCAGCCGTCCTGGGGGACCCCCGTGTTGCGCTGCTCTGGCTGGTCAATGAACTGACCCGCCAGGGCCTGAGCCTGCAAGCGGGTGAATTCATCACCACCGGGACCTGCATGACGCCGCTGCAAATCATCCCCGGCGACGCTGTGATGGCGGATTTCGGCGCCTTGGGTCGGGTGTCCATGCGATTTGACAATGAAGGAGTTGGCCCTAGATGACAACCTTGATCTACTCCCACCCGGCCTGCCTCGAGCACCGTCCCGGACCCCACCATCCCGAGTCGCCGGCTCGCCTGGAAGCCGTCCTGGCCGCATTGCAAAGCCCCGAATTCGCTGAAGCGATTTGGCGTGAGGCACCTCTGGGCAGTGACGAACAGGTGCTCCACATCCATACCCCCGACTACCTGCAGGAGGTCAAGACACTCTCGCCTAGCGAGGGCTACCAGATGCTCGATGGGGGAGACACCATCATGTCGCCCGGCACACTGGAGGCGGTCATGCGCTGTGTCGGAGCGGCATGTGCCGGCGTGGATGACGTCATGACTGGGCAGGCCAGAAATGTGTTTTGTGCTACGCGTCCCTGTGGACACCATGCGGAGGCGGGGCAGGCCATGGGGTTTTGCGTGTTCAACCAGGCCGCCATCGCGGCCCTGCATGCACGCGAGACCCATGGTTTGCGGCGGATTGCGGTGATGGACTTTGATGTGCACCACGGCAACGGCACCCAGCATTCTTTCCATGCGGACCCAGACCTTTTTTACGGTTCCTGTCACCAGGGCAACTTCTATCCAGGCACCGGGGCTCGAAGTGAGACGGGTGTGGCGGGCAATATTGTCAATGTGCCTTTTGCGCGTGGCACTGGATCAGAGGCCTTTCGGCTTGCCATGGAAAAAGACATGCTGCCTGCCCTGCGCGATTTCGCGCCCGAGCTGCTCATCATCTCGGCTGGTTTTGATGCCCACCATCTTGACCCTCTGGGGGGTCTGCAATTTACCGATGAGGACTTTTACTGGATCACCCGCGAGCTGATGAAGGTCGCGGATGGATCTGCCCGGGGTCGTGTGGTGTCAGTGCTGGAGGGCGGTTACAGCCTGCAAGGTCTGGCCAGCGGTACCGCGGCCCATGTGCGTGCCCTGATGGCGCAATGACTCGCTAAGTTTGCATCCGCACGCCTTGCCAGACCAGCAGTAGGTTATTGGCGGGCATGCTCAGTCTGTGGGAGAGCCCAAGACCCGCTTGAAGCGCTTGCTGCTCGACCTCCTCGCGGCGACGAATTCCCCAGTCGGGGTTGCGCGCGCGCAGGCTGGCATCAAAGCGCAGGTTGCTCTCGCAGGTGGGCACTTCATCTTCCAGATATGGTCCGTAGGTGACGAGCATGCCACCGGGCGTCAGATGCTGTGCCGCGCCCCGCATGAGCGCCGCACAACATGGCCAGGGGGCGATGTGCAGCATATTGGCGCAATAGATCAGGTCAAAAAAACCATCTCCGCCCAAGCGCCAGGGCAGGGACAAAACATCCAGGATTTGGGGCGGCTTGACATTGGTCAGCGCGCTTTGCCGGATCCTTTCCCCGACGCTGTCAAATTCATCCGCATGGAGGTCGGTGGGCTGCCAGTTCCAGCGGGGCAGATGTGTAGCAAACCATTGCACATGCTGGCCGGTACCACAGGCAATTTCCAGCGCAACTCCTTGTTCTGGCAACAGCTTGAGCAGGGCCTCCAGGATGACTTGCTTGTTGCGTTCAGCGGGGGGACTGAAGGAAAGTTCTTTCATGAAAGTTGCCCGTTTTCGCGGGTCGAAGGTTTCACAGGCACTGGCATCGTAATCAGCAGCACGCCCAACAAGGCTATGCCAAAAGCCAGCCACTGAAAAGCGGAGATCTGTTCATCCAAGGCGAGCCAGCCTATCAGAGCGGCCGAGATCGGCAAAAACACGGTGAATACACCGCTTTGACCCACCGTCAGGCGGCGCAGTCCTGTCATCCACAGCCAGACGGTCCAGACGCTGGCTGCCAGCGCATAGAACAGAAGCAGGGCCCAATGCCCAATCCCAACCCTGGTGAAATCAAATCCAAAAGCTTGCAGCAAGCCCAGGGGCGTCATCAGGGCAAATCCCCAGAGGTTGATCAGGGCGCTGATCCGGGTGGCACGCAGGGCACCAGTGAGCTTCTTGCCAATCACGACGTAAACGGCCTCACAGCATACCGCTGCAAACAGCAGCAGGGATCCCAGCAGTGCCCGGCCTGGGCCCGTTGCCGATATTTCTATTTCGGCAATTGGCAGCTGCATTTGTGCCAGCAACATCCCGGCGACCGCCAACAGGATGGCCCAGCTGCTGCGTGTCGTCATGGTTTCTCGCAGCCATAGGCGCCCCATCAATGCAACTACCGCTGGAATCGCTGCCATGATGATGCCGGCGGTGACCGCTGCGGTCATGCGCATGCCGTAGAGCATGAAGATCGTGAACAGGAAATTGCCAAACAAGGATTGCAGAAAAAGCCAGGCCAGTGTCTGCTTATCCAATCGGGGCTCATCGACGGGCTTTCTCAGCCAGGGCAGCATGGCCAATGCACCGATCCCAAAGCGCAACCAGGCCAAAAGAAACACTGGAAAAATGACCAACAGCGGCTTGGACAACGCGACATAAGCGCCCACCAGGCCCATGCTCAGAGCCAGGCTGGTGCAGGCCAGAAGGTCTGCCGCCCATTCCCCAGGCTTCGCTCCGGGTGAGATATTGGTTCGCGTGAATCGCATCCCGACATCATGCCGCATGCCGGCTTTCAATTTGGATCATGCCGGGCCCTATTGGCCTGCATTTGCAGTCGAGGTCCCTGATACGACCAAGGCCGATGCGAGCGACCCCTGTGTCGGTTTTCATGCGCCATCCATGGCGCTTAGGTCGGCCTTGGCTTGGCCAGGCTGGAGGGCTCGGTTTGACATGAGAGGCTTGGGGGGCGATGGCCTTTGGTGGTGACGGTAAAATCTGTGCATTCCAAGTGTCTCTCCCGGCCCAAGCGCGTTCGTGTCGCGCTTTTTTGATTTCAAGCCCTCACCATGATTCAAATTACCTTGCCTGACGGCTCCCAGCGCGACTATCCGGCGCCCCTGACTGTGGCTGAGGTGGCGGCGTCCATCGGGGCCGGTCTGGCCAAGGCGGCCTTGGCCGGAAAAGTGGACGGCAAAGTGGTCGATACGAGTTTTCAGCTCAATTCCAACGCCAGTTTGGCCATCGTGACAGCCAAAGATGCGGAGGGGCTGGAAGTCATTCGACATTCGACGGCACACTTGCTGGCCTACGCTGTCAAAGAACTTTTTCCTGATGCGCAGGTCACGATCGGACCGGTGATCGAACACGGCTTTTACTACGACTTTTCCTACCAGCGACCTTTCACCCCGGAGGACCTGGTGGCGATCGAGAAAAAAATGGCTGAGCTTGCCGCCAAGGACGAACCGGTGTTGCGCCGGGTCTTGCCGCGTGACGAGGCGGTAGCCTATTTCAAAGGCCTGGGTGAACACTACAAGGCAGAAATCATTGCCAGCATTCCGGCCAACGAGGATGTCAGCCTCTACCGCGAAGGCAAGTTCGAGGATCTGTGCCGCGGCCCACATGTGCCCAGCACCGGCAAACTCAAGCATTTCAAGCTGATGAAAGTGGCTGGCGCCTACTGGCGGGGCGATCACCGCAATGAAATGCTGCAGCGGGTCTATGGCACGGCCTGGGCCAGCAAAGAGGAGTTGCAGCAATACCTCACCATGCTGGAGGAGGCGGAAAAGCGCGACCACCGCAAGCTTGGCCGCGAGTTGGACCTGTTCCATCTGGATGAGCACTCACCGGGCACCGTGTTCTGGCATCCTAAGGGCTGGGCGGTCTGGCAGGAGGTCGAGCAGTACATGCGGCGTGTCTACCGTG
>JAFMJA010000065.1 GCA_017853735.1 Burkholderiaceae bacterium
CGGGCTGATAAAGAGATTGTCTGGGGCGTTTGATCGCCCCAAGAAAAAACCGCCCCGGTGGGCGGCTTCAGCACGCAGGCGTTGTCAGCTTGCGATAAAGCGCCGGGCTGGTGGCCATGCCAACATGGTGCAGCAAAACACTATAGCCATCCGGGCTTCCCTTGGCCACCTTGTTGGCTGCAATGGTGCCGCCCGCGCCAGCCACGTTCTCAATCACCACCGTCGCGCCACCCAAAGGCTTGCGCAGCGCTTCTGCCAGATCACGCGCCAGCCGGTCCACCGGACCGCCCGCGGCAAAGGGCACCACAATGGCAACAGGCTTGCCACCAGGAAAACCCTGGGCCTGGGCAGCCAGGGACATTACAGCCAAAGAAATGAATGCAAACCAAGCTTTCATCATCAATCTCCTGATTTGGTTATCACCAAATTCCAAAGGCGCGCTGCTCAGCTCCGAACCGAGAAGAAAAGCGAAAACTACTTACTTGCTAGCGGTAGCTACGCGCGTCCTCGATCACCTTGCCGTCATTGGGCAAGCTGCCGGGGGCTACCAGCTCCACATCGGCGCGCAGCTTGGTCACATCCCGCACCGCAGATGCAATGCGCTCAGCCAAGCCAGGCGCGCTGGCCTTGGAAGTCTCGACTTTGAGTGTCATCATGTCGCTGGCCATTTCGCCGGTGACCAACAAGCGCACCCTACCCACTTCGGGAAAGCGCTTGGCCACCTGATCCACCTGTGCGGGGTGGACAAACATGCCGCGCACCTTGGTGGTCTGGTCTGCCCGCCCCAGCCAACCGCGTATACGGGTGTTGGTGCGCCCGCTCGGGCAGGCCCCAGGCAGGACTGCTGACAGATCGCCGGTGCCAAAGCGGATCAGGGGATAGTCCGGGTTGAGGACGGTCACCACCACCTCGCCCACCTCGCCCTCGGGTACCGGATCGGCCGTACCGGGCCGCACTATTTCCAGCAGGATGCCCTCATCGATCACCAGCCCTTCTCGGGCGGCGGTTTCATAGGCGATCATGCCGGCATCGGCAGTGGCATAGCACTGATAGGCCTGTATGCCTCGCGTCATCAGCCAGTCGCGCAGGCTTGGCGGAAACGCCTCGCCACTGACCAGGGCCTTGGTGAGCGAAAGCTGGGTTGCAGTCTCCTCGGCTTTTTCGACCAGGATTTTCAGAAAACTAGGTGTGCCGGTATAGGCTACAGGCCGCAAATCGGCCATCGCCGCAAGCTGCTGCTCGGTATTGCCCACCCCTCCTGGAAAGACAGTACAGCCCAGGGCCTGGGCGCCCGCCTCCATGATCCAGGCGCCGGGGGTGAGGTGGTAGCTGAAGCAGTTGTGGACCAAGTCGGATGCAGCAAACCCTGCGGCCACCATGGCCCGGGTGCTGCGCCAATAGTCACTGGCCTGACCTTCTGGCTCGTAAATCGGCCCGGGCGATTGGTAAACACGGCGCGCCCCGCTACCGCGCAACAAGCTGCGCCAGCCGATGGCGGAAAAACCACCAAAAGGATCGTCGGCTCTGGCCGCGCGGCTGGCCAGTTGCCGCGCCAACAGGTCGTTCTTGCGTGTGACAGGAAGTCGAGCCAGGGCCGCACGCGTATTGACAGCGGCCGCATCAATACCCTGCAGGATCTCAGCACCCGCGTCAGTAGCCTGCTGCGCCCTGGCCACCAGACCCGGCAACGCTTTCATCCACGCAGCTTCGCGCTCTTGAGGCTTGCGTGTTTCCAGCGCATCGAGATGTTTCATGGCGTATCTCTATGCCAGCCAGCGCTTGCGGCGTTTGTAACTCTTGACATCCTTGAAGCTCTTGCGCTCGCCACCACCCATGCCGAGGTAAAACTCCTTGACGTCTTCGTTACTGGCCAGCTCACTGGCAACCCCGTCCATCACAATGCGGCCCGACTCCATGATGTACCCATAGTCGGCATAACGCAGCGCCATATTGGTGTTCTGCTCGGCCAGCAAAAAGGTAACCCGTTCGCGCGAGTTGAGGTCTTTCACAATCTCGAACACTTCCTCCACGATCTGTGGCGCCAGGCCCATGGAGGGCTCGTCGAGCAGCACCATGGAGGGGTTGGCCATCAATGCACGGCCGATGGCGCACATCTGCTGCTCACCTCCGCTGGTATAGGCGGCCTGGGAGCTGCGGCGTGTCTTCAGGCGGGGAAAATAGTTGTACACCTTCTCCAGATTGGCGCTTACTTCAGACTTGTTCTTGCGGGTGTAGGCGCCGGTGAGCAGGTTTTCTTCGATGGTCAGGTGAGCAAAGCAATGGCGTCCTTCCATGACCTGCACCACGCCACGCTCGACCAGGTCGGCTGGAGAAAGGTTCTCGATACGCTCGCCCCGCAACTCGATGCTGCCCTTGGTGACTTCACCACGCTCGCCTTTGAGCAGATTGGAGACTGCGCGCAAGGTGGTGGTCTTGCCAGCTCCATTGCCGCCCAGAATCGCCACGATTTTTCCCTCTGGGACATTCAGCGAAACGCCCTTGAGTACCAGGATCACATGGTTGTAAATAACCTCAATGCCATTGACATTGAGAACGATGTTTTCCGATTCACTCATCCGATAGTCCTGCGATAAAGTCAATTGAAAGCGCACGTAAAGTTGCGCTTTCAATTGACGACGATTCAAACATCGTCAATTGAAATAGCCAGACTCCGGCAAATTCGTCAGCCACGTATTTGCCGGATAGTTTCATCAGGACTGGCAGTCAGCCGGAGTGCGACGCTGCAGTTTTTTCTCTGCCGCGTACTTGTCGGCTGCGTTCTTGACCATGGGCTTGAGAATGGAATCATCCGCCTGGTACCAGTCTGAGCTGAAATTCCATTTTTTGCCATCCCAGGTTTGAATCCTGGCCCAGTTGGCACCCATGTGATCAACGCAGGATGTGCTGATCGGACGCATCACTCCGGCAAAACCAAGGGCGTCGAGCTTCTTCTGATCAAGCGCCAGGTTTTCCAGGCCCCAACGGGTCTGGTCGCCGGTCATGACCTTGCCCTTGCCATAGCGGTCTTGCGCACGCTTGACCCCTTCCACAGCCAGCATGCCTGCGATCAATCCGCGCATGTACAACACTTGCCCGACCTCATCCTTCGGTCCAGTGCCCTGGCCTTTGGCATGCACCAGAGCCAGGACATCCTTCACCACCTTGGAATTCGGCTCAGCACCATGCTGTAGGGCAATCGCGTGATAGCCTTTGGCGCCATCGGCAACATCCTTCACATCAGGCTCTGCACCCGACCACCAGACACCGTACATCTTGTCGCGCGGGTAGCCGGTGGCCACCGCCTCCTTGAGTGAGGTCGAGTTCATGACACCCCAGCCCCATAGCAGCACATAGTCCGGCCGATTCTGGCGAACCTGAAGCCAGGTGGCTTTCTGCTCTACACCCGGGTGCGTCACCGGAAGCAGTTGCAGCGAAAAGCCATGCATGGCAGCACGCTCCTGCAGCAGGGGGATGGGCTCCTTGCCGTAGGGGCTGTCATGGTAGACCAGGGCAATCTTCTTGCCCTTGAGCTTGTCCAGGCCACCCTCTTTCTTGGCAATATGCTGGATCAGCACATCCGCTGCCATCCAATAAGTGCCGGTGAGCGGAAAATTCCACTTGAAGACACCACCATCGGCCGATTCACTGCGGCCGTAGCCACCGGTGATCAAAGGAATTTTGTCGCCAGGCGCTTTTTCAGTCAGCGCAAAAGTAATGCCGGTGGAAAGCGGTTGAAACACTGTGGCGCCCCCATTTTTACCCTTCAGGCGCTCATAGCACTCCACACCACGGTCGGTGGCGTAACCGGTTTCGCACTCCTCCATGACGATCTTCACCCCATTGATGCCGCCCTTGGCGTTGACCAGCTTGTAGTAGTCGGCCATGCCATTGGCAAAAGGCACCCCGTTGGGAGCGTAGGCGCCAGTGCGGTAGACCAGCATGGGAAAGAACTGTTCCTTGGCCTGGGCAAAGGCGGTTTGTGGGCTGAGCACCGTGGCTGCGGTAGCGGCCAACAGCGATAGCGCCAGGGTAAGCTGTTTCAGTTTCATCGATATATCTCCTTGAAAGAGTGGGTGAGAGAAAGGGGCGAGAAGTTAAATTGGCTTGTCAGTTATAGGAATGGTTTAGTGCGGGAAAGGCCATAAGCGCATTTTTTGCTTGCCGGTGGACCACAGTTTGGCCAGGCCGTGGGGCTCGACGATCAAAAACCAGACAATTAGCGCACCAAACACCATGTACTCGGTGTGCAAAATTGCGGCAGTTGAAATTTCCATACCCACCAGCCCTCCCGCCCACGGCAGGGCCTGGTTGAGGAAAATCGGCAGCACCACAATGAAGGCGGCGCCAAACAGACTGCCCATGATGGAGCCCAGCCCGCCAATGATCACGATGAACAGCAGTTGGAAGGAGCGGTCGATCGAAAAGGCGGCCGGCTCCCAGGAGCCCAGGTGGACAAAACCCCACAAAGCGCCTGCCACGCCCACGATAAAGCTGCTGACCGCAAAGGCGCTGAGCTTGGCGTACATCGGGCGGATGCCAATGACCGCGGCGGCCACATCCATATCGCGGATGGCCATCCACTCGCGCCCGATGGCGCTGCGCACCAGGTTCTTGGCCAGCAGAGCAAAGACCACCAGCAAGCTCAGACAGAACAGGTATTTCTGTGCCGGTGTCTCGATTGGCAGGCCGAATACCTGCAGATTGGACACCGAGACCGATCCCGAGGGCGTGTTGTTGGTGAACCAGCCCACCCGCAAAAAAGCCCAGTCGCAGAAAAACTGCGCTGCCAGGGTGGCCACCGCCAGATAAAGGCCTTTGACGCGCAGGCTGGGGATACCAAAAAATATGCCCACCAACGTGGCGAAGAAGCCGCCCGAAATCAAAGCAAGCAGCAAGGGCATGCCATCGATGCGGATCAGCGTGTTGTAGGCGGCGTAAGCACCGACCGCCATGAAACCGCCCGAGCCCAGGGAGATCTGGCCGCAATAGCCCACCAGAATATTGACGCCGATGGCAGCCAGCGCCAGGATCAGGAAGGGGATCAGGATGGCCCGCAACATATATTGGTCCACCAGCAAGGGCACGGCGAAGGCCAGGGCCACCAGGCCCCAAATCGCCCAGCGATCCTGGTTGATGGCAAAGATCTGCTGATCTGCCGGGTAAGAGGTCTTGAACTGGCCGTTTTCTCTGTAAAACATATTTCAATGACCGATCAATGATTCTGGTATCGACACGCTTTGTTTCATTGCAGCGCCCAATTGGTCTTCGCCTCTGCCTTCGCTTTTGACTTCGGCCGCTCACTTTGTTCGCTTAACTTGCTGCGCAAGTTAGCCTTCGCCTCTGCCTGAGCTTTTGCCTCCGGCCGCTCACTTTGTTCGCTTAACTTGCTGCGCAAGTTAGCCTCCGCCGAAAGATCATCGTCCGTGTATTTCATACCCGGTCGATGATCTTTTCACCAAACAAACCCTGGGGTCGAAACATCAGGAACACCAGGGCCAGCACATAGGCAAACCAGATTTCGATCCCACCTCCCACATACGGTCCAAAGTAGACCTCTGACAGCTTCTCCCCAACGCCAATGATCAGGCCGCCAATGATGGCGCCAGGCACCGAAGTCAAGCCGCCCAAAATGATCACCGGCAGCGCCCGCAAGGCCACTGTGGACAGCGAAAACTGCACCCCCAGCTTGGAGCCCCAGATGACGCCAGCGACGAGGGCCACGACACCCGCCACACACCAGACAATGACCCAGATGCGGTTGAGGGGGATGCCAATCGACTGCGCCGCCTGATGGTCATCGGCCACAGCCCGCAAGGCTCGACCGGTGGTTGTTTTTTGGAAGAACAATGACAGCCCGGCCACCAGCAGGGCCGCCACGCCAGCGGCGATCAGGTCTTCCTGGCTGATCAGAATTCCTCCCTCAAACACCTTGTCAAAGGCAAAGATAGGCTCCTTGGGCATGCCCACATCAATCTTGTAAATGTCACTGCCAAAAATAGTCTGCCCCATGCCGTCCAAGAAATAGGTAATGCCCAGCGTCGCCATCAACAGGGTAGCGCCCTCCTGATTCACCAGATGGCGCAACACCAGTCGCTCCACCACCCAGGCCACCACAAACATGATGCCGCCCGCTATCAGAAAGGCCAACAGGTTGGCCACAAGCTTGTTATCAAGCCCAGTCAAATCGGGTATCCATTCCGCAAAACGGGCCATGGCCAGGGCAGCAAACAGCACCATGGCGCCTTGAGCAAAGTTAAAAACACCGGAAGCCTTGAAAATCAGCACAAAGCCAAGAGCCACCAGCGAATAAAGCATGCCGGCCATTAACCCGCCGATCAAAGCCTCCAAGAAAAAACCCATCTTGCTTGCTCCTTAATGACTCGTGCCCAGATAGGCACTGATCACCTCTTCGTTGTTGCGCACCTCTTCAGGTGTGCCGTCACCAATCTTCTTGCCATAGTCCAGCACTACCACCCGGTCGCTGATGTCCATGACCACACCCATGTCGTGCTCGATCAAAACCACCGTGGTGCCAAATTCATCGTTCACATCCAGCACAAAGCGGCACATGTCCTGCTTTTCTTCCAGGTTCATGCCGGCCATCGGCTCATCGAGCAGCAAGACCTGGGGTTCCATGGCCAGGGCGCGCCCCAGGTCCACCCGCTTTTGCAGCCCGTATGGCAACTGCCCGACAGGCGTCTTGCGCATAGCCTGGATTTCCAGGAAATCGATGATGTGCTCGACAAACTCGCGGTGCCGAACCTCTTCCTTGTCAGCGCCCCCGATGCCAAAAGGATTGCGAAAAGCCTGGGAGAACAGACTGCTTTTCATGCGCAGGTTGCGTCCGGTCATGATGTTGTCGATCACGCTCATGCCTTTGAACAGAGCCAGGTTCTGAAAAGTGCGTGCGATGCCCATGGTGGCCACCTGGTGGCTGTCCATGTGGTCAAAGGTTTCGCCCCGAAAGGTGATGGTGCCTTGCTGGGGGGTATAGACGCCATTGATGCAGTTGAGCATGGAGCTTTTGCCCGCGCCGTTGGGGCCGATGATGGCGCGCACCTCGTGCTCGCGCACATTAAAAGAGATGTCGGTCAGGGCCTTGACGCCGCCAAAGGCCAGGCTGATGTTTTTCACATCGAGGATGACCTCGCCAATGTTTTTTCCAGTCATGCCGCCTCCTTCACAGGGGCGAAAGTCTTGGCATCTTCGATCCGCAGCGTAGCGCTCACCACACCGGAGCGTCCATCATCAAACTTGACCTGGGTCTCGATGAATTGCTCGTTCAGGCCAGCGTACAAGGCATCGACGAGTGGCTGGTACTTGTCGGCGATGAAGCCCCGTCGCACCTTGTTGGTACGGGTTAGTTCGCCGTCGTCGGCGTCAAGCTCCTTGTGCAAGACCAGAAAGCGACTGATCTGGCTGCCTGCCAGACGCTCATCCGCAATCAGGTCGGCATTGATCTGTTCCACACATTCGCGCAGCAGCTGGTAGACCTCGGGTTTTTGCGCCAGGTCGGTGTACCCGGCATAGGGCAGGTTGCGTCGTTCGGCCCAGTTGCCCACCGCGTCAAAGTCGATGTTGAGCATCACACACACCTGGTCGCGGCCATCGCCATAGGCCACTGCCTCCTTGATATAGGGGAAGAACTTGAGCTTGTTCTCCACATACTTGGGCGCAAACATGGCGCCATCAAACCTACCGCCTGCAATGCGGCCCACATCCTTGACCCGGTCGATGATTTTGAGGTGGCCGTGGGCATCTATAAAGCCGGCATCGCTGGTGTGGTACCAACCATCAGCCGTCAACACCTCGGCAGTGGCCGCGTCATTTTTGTAGTAACCCTTGAGCAAGCCCGGCGAGCGCACCAGAATCTCACCGTTATCGGAGACCTTGATTTCCACTCCGGAGCAAGGCACGCCCACTGTGTCGGCCCGGGCCTGGTTGTCAGGCTGCAGGCAGACAAATACCGCAGTCTCGGTGGAACCATAAAGCTGCTTGAGGTTGACCCCGATGGCGCGGTAGAAAGTGAACAGGTCTGGGCCGATGGCCTCGCCTGCGGTGTAGGCCACCCGCACCCGGCTCAGACCCAGGTTGTTGCGCAGTGGTCCGTAGACCAGAAGATTGCCCAGGGCATATCGCAATCGGTCTGCCAGGCCCACCGGTTTGCCATCCATCAGGGCGGGGCCCACACGCTTGGCCAGCGCCATGAAGTACTGGAACATCTGGCGCTTGATGGACCCGGCATCCTCCATGCGGATCATCACGCTGGTGAGCAGCCCCTCGAACACCCGTGGCGGCGCAAAGTAGTAGGTCGGCCCCACCTCCTTCAGGTCAATACTGACGGTGGCGGCAGACTCCGGGCAGTTCACCACATAACCACAAGCCAGCCACTGGGCGTAACTGAAGATGTTCTGCCCAATCCAGGCAGGTGGCAGATAGGCCAGCACTTCCTCATCGGCGGTGAGCCGGTCAAACTCGGCGCCGGCCTGGGCCCGGTCGATCAGGCTACGGTGGGTATGCACCACGCCCTTGGGGTTTCCGGTCGTGCCAGAGGTAAAGAACATGGCGGCCACATCGTCTGGCGAACAACGGTCGACTTCACTCTGAAAGAAATGCGGGTGCTGCTTGGCAAACACATCACCCGCCGCCACCAGTTCATCCAGGGAGCCCAGGCCCTGTTCCGCGTAATTGCGCAGGCCGCGCGGGTCGTCGTAATAGATATGGCTCAATTGCGGGCACTGTTCGCGGACTTCCAGCAGCTTGTCCACCTGCTCCTGATCTTCTGCCAGGGCAAACCGCACTTCCGCGTTATTCACCGGAAACACATATTCGGCCGCCACCGCATCCTGGTACAGCGGTACGGGTATGGCGCCCAGCGCCTGGGCAGCCAGCATGGTGGCGTACAGGCGTGGCCGGTTGGCACCCACCACCACCAGATGCTCACCTCGACGCAATCCCGCCTGGTGTAGGCCGCAGGCGATGGAGCGCACCATGTCAGCAAGCTGCTGCCAGCTCAGCGTCTGCCAGATGCCATATTCTTTCTCGCGCATGGCGCTGGCCGTCGGGCGTTCGCCGGCGTGCTTCTGCAAAAGTTGCGGAAAAGTAGTCTGCATACCTCGTCCAGAGAAACAACTTCTTAAATACTAGGGATTAATTTGACGTCAGGCTGTCGTTTCAATGACAATTAATGCCTTAATTCCCTAGGGGGTTTCCCTGTGAATTCCGAACCCTTACTCCACCAGCGCCGCAGGCCACTCCACACCAAGGAACTCGCCGGCATTCCCTGGCTCACTAGCCTGGAGCCCGACGCGCGCGCTGTTGCCGAATCGGAGCTGCGCGTCACCGAGGTTCAGCCGGGTGATTTGGTCTGCCGGGTGGGCAGGCCGGTCACCTACTGGTTTGGCGTGGTTCAAGGCTTGTTCAAGATGAGCAGCGACACGCCGGATGGACGCAGCATGACCTTTACCGGCCTGCCGCCAGGAGGCTGGTTTGGCGAGGGCACGGTGCTCAAACGCGAGGACTACCGCTACAACATTCAGGCCCTGCGCGCCGGGCTGATTGCGGGCCTGCCGGTGGATACTTTTTTCACCCTGCTGGATAACTCACTGGGTTTCAACCGCTTCATCATGAACCAGCTCAATGAGCGGTTGGGCCAGTTCATCGCGGCGCGTGAAATAGACCGCATGACCCAGCCTGAGCTGAGGGTGGCGCGCAACCTGGCGGCACTGTTCAACACCGCGTTGTTTCCCGGAGTGGGTGAGGTATTGCGCATCACCCAGCAAGAGCTGGCCTATCTGGCTGGCTTGTCGCGCCAGCGGGTCAATCGAGCACTGTCGGTGCTGGAGCAGCAGGGGCTGATCCGAATTGAATACGGAGGGCTGCGCGTGCTCGACCTGGAAGGCCTGCGAACCCGAAATTTCAACCTCTCATAGGGGCAGGCTCAAGCGCAGCCCCAGGGTCCAGTTGTAGCCAGGGGCGGGTTCGTAGTATTGCTGAGAACTCTGGTTGACGATGACCGAGCCCACATAGCGCTGATCGGTCACATTGTCGGCCCGCGCGTACGCAGTCAGGCTGCCCTTGCCCACTGCCCAACCGTGGCTGGCCTTGAGGTTGAAGGTGGTGTAGCCATCGGCTGAGGCGGCATTGGTGTCATCCGCGTAAAGTCGACCAGCGCTGATAGCCTCAACGCCTCCTTGCAAACCTACCGTTGGCTTGCGACGGTTGATGCTTGCCCCGTTTTGTGCCCAATTCAACTCCGCGAACAGAAATTGCTGTGGGATGCCAGGAATTTTATTTCCGGAATTGACAGTAATAGCGGTCGAGCTTCTGTATGAGCTGAAAGTTTGGGTGAACTGAGCATCAATGGCTGAGGCTGACACTTGAGCCCGCAAGTTTTCAGTTAGCAAACTGCGAAACGCAAATTCCCAACCCAAACGCGACGTACCCGGTGCATTTTTGTAGGTAGAAATACCGCTGGAATTACTGGCTATAACAATCTCATCGGTGGTGTTGATTTGAAACAACGTGAAGTCCACTCGCGAACGAGGGCTTGGAATCCATTTGGCGCCCAATTCGTAATGCTGACTGCTTGCCGCCCCAATGCTGGTATTGAAACTCGGCAAGCTGGAGCCGTTGTAAGCCATCTCAGCCAATGTGGGCGTTTCAAACCCTTTTCCATAGTTGGCATAGATATTCAAATTGTCATTGGCATGCCAAGTGACGCCCAGCACCGGGTTGACTGAGCTATAGGAGATATTTCCTGAACCATTGCCATCGCTTAAATAATAGTCTTCGCTCAACATGCGAACCGTGCTGTATCGGGCTCCACCAGTCAGCGAAAATTGCTCAGACACCATGGCGGTTGCCTGAGCAAACAGATCACTACTTTCAGCTTGGTTGTCTTCTGAGCGAGTCGTGGAAGTTTTTTCACCCAAGCTGGCGGCGCCACCCTGACGATATTCCCGTGAACGATCGAATTCATAACCCGCAGCCCAACGGACTGGGATAGAGGCGAGATTGAACTTCTCGTTGTATTGGATTCCTAGACCGTAAAAGGCGCGGTTTAGCCCCACCCACTTGTCAGTTGATTGGTATTGCGTGTTGTCGCGCGTGCCGAAATATGCTCTGGCGCTGATCGATCTGCTGTCATCTAATTGATGCATAAGCGTCGAACCAACTTGATTTTGGAAAACAATTTTCCTAGTCCTCGTACTCACTGTACTAGATCCAGCCTGCTGAGGATTTGCTGCCAATTGCGAAGCCGTCAATCCTGCCGGGTCCTGCGCCAGTGGCATATCAAACTGGTTGAACACCAGATTTACCCGAGTCTTCTCATCCGGGCCAAAGCTGAGCTTGCCATTGAACTGCTTGCGCTGGGTCG
>JAFMJA010000327.1 GCA_017853735.1 Burkholderiaceae bacterium
ATTCAATGCCAGAAAGGATCGCGTTCATTGGCGGAGGAAATATGGCCAGCGCCATTCTGGGCGGAATGATCCAACAAGGCGCCAGCCCGGAAATGATCGATGTGGTCGAGCCCTCCGCTGCGGCGCGAGAGCAACTCGGCCACAAGTTCGGTCTTAGCCCCAAGCCTGAGGCGGGGGAATTTCTCAAACAGGCCGCGCTGGTCATCTGGGCGGTCAAACCCCAGATCTTCCAGCAAGCCACCGCCCCGGTTGCACCTCACACCGCTCAGGCCCTGCATCTGAGCGTGGCCGCCGGCATTCCCAGTTCGAGTATTGCGCGCTGGCTTGGCAGTGAGCGGGTGGTTCGCAGCATGCCCAACACCCCCGCCCTGATCGGTCAGGGCATCACCGGACTGTTTGCCCGCCCTGGCGCAACGCAAGCCGACCGGCTGCGCGTCGAGCAAGTCATCGCTCCTACCGGTACATTCGTCTGGCTCGAGGATGAAGAGCTACTCGACGCAGTGACTGCGCTGTCTGGCTCCGGACCCGCCTACGTTTTTTATTTTCTCGAGGCCATGACCGCAGCCGGCGCGCAGATGGGCCTGGCGCCTGAACAGGCCTATCGTCTGGCTGTGCATACCTTTCGCGGCGCCAGCGCCTTGGCCCAATCCTCCAGTGAGCCTCCTGATGTGCTGAGACAACGAGTGACTTCCAAGGGCGGCACCACCGATGCCGCGATCTGCGTCATGGAAGCGCAACAGATCAAGGAAAACTTCATGCAGGCCCTGCATGCTGCACACCGACGCGCCGGGGAACTGGGCAAAGAGTTTGGTCAGCAATAATCACTCTTTCGAAATTCAGAATAAAGACATGAACAAATCAATTAACCGTTTCTTGCGCACTGCAGCACTTGCCGCAAGTATCAGCCCCGCTCTGGTCATGGCCCAGGCCCAGCCTGCCATGCCTGCTCAACCCGCTGTGGTTCCGGCTCAGCCGGCAGTGGCGCCCAATCAGCCTGCGATGGCTCCGGCACAAGCGCCCAAGCCTGCTCAGGTCCAAAGCGCTCAAGAAAATAACAAGCCAGTCAAGGCAGCCAAAGGCAAATCAAAAAAAACCAAGAAGGCCAAGAAATCCGGCAAGAAAAAATAAACCCCGGCGCTTGAACAGCATTACCAAGCTGACCTATAGTCAGCCTGCTTTATTTAAATGCCAAGCCAAGCACGATGCCCGCAAACATCGTCAATCCGAGCCAGTGATTGAGCCGAAAAGCCAGGAAGCAGTCTTCACGCTTGCGCTGTCGAATCAGCCGGTAATGCCAGAGCACCTGGGCCAGCGCCAGCAACAAGGTGACAAACCAAACCAAGGGTGCCAGACGCTCAACCAGCAACACCGTCCAGCAGATCAGGTAAACGGTATAAAAGCCCAGTATCGCCGCCACATCAGTATTGCCCAGGGTAATGGCTGAAGTTTTCATGCCGATCCTGAGATCGTCGTCACGGTCCACCATTGCATATTCAGTGTCGTAGGCCAGCACCCAGAACAAATTGCCGATCAACAGGGCCCAGGCCAGCGCCGGAACTTCACCACGCACTGCTGCAAAGGCCATGGGAATACCAAAGCTGAACGCCACCCCTAGCACCGCCTGGGGCATGGCAAACACTCGCTTGGCAAAAGGATAGGCCACCGCCACGGCCAAGGCCGCGAATGACCAGGAGATCGCTGCCTGATGAGTGGTCAGAACCAGAAGAAATGCCGACAGGGCAAGCACTGCACCAAGCCACAAAGCCTCTGGGACAGACACTCGACCTGAGGTCACCGGTCGCTGAGCGGTGCGCTTGACATGACGGTCAAAATTTCGATCGGCAACATCATTGAGGCAACAACCAGCGCTGCGCATCAAGATGGTGCCCAGCACAAACACCGTGAGCAGATGCCAACCAGGAAACCCGCCTGCCGCCACCCAGAGCGCACTCAGGCTGGGCCAGAGCAATAAAAGCCATCCAGCAGGTCGATCCCAGCGGATCAAGTCCAGGTACAGGGCTAGTTTTTCTCGCCAGGACATGGGCTATTGGGCTGAGGATCAGGACAATCGCTGCACACCCGGCAATTCGCAGGCGTAAATCGCATTGCGCAGGGCGGCGATTGCCTCATAACGGGTGAAACTTCGTCGCCAGGCCAGTACCACCCGGCGTGAGGGCGGATCACCGGCAAAGGGCAGATATTTCACAAAGTTGCTTTCCCTGGCCTGAGCACGCGCGCCCTTTGCTGTTTTAGTCTTGAATGCCTCCTTGGGAATGCTGAGTCGGGGAACCAGCGTCATGCCCATGCCTGCAGCCACCATATGCTTGATGGTTTCCAGCGAAGAACCTTCAAAACTGCGTCGAATCCCCTCCGCATCGCTGGCAAAGCGCGCGAATTCTGGACACACCTCCAGAACATGGTCGCGGAAACAGTGCCCCGTGCCCAAAAGCAACATGGTTTCCTGCTTGAGCATCTCGGCGGTGACACTCTGCCGTCGGGCCAAAGGATGTTGACTCGGAACAGCAGCAAAAAATGGCT
>JAFMJA010000328.1 GCA_017853735.1 Burkholderiaceae bacterium
CATCCTGCACGATAGACAGGCAGGCCATCACCGCTGACTGCCGCTGATCAGCCGGATATTTCTCGACTTCGCGGTCGAATTTGATCTTCATGGAATCCGAGATCATCGGTCAATCTCTCCAAACACAATATCTAGCGTGCCGATGATCGCCACCGCGTCTGCCAGCATATGGCCACGGGCCAACTCATCCAGTGTGGAGAGATGGGCAAAGCCAGGTGCGCGAATTTTCAGCCGATAGGGCTTGTTGGCCCCATCACTCACCAGGTAGATGCCAAATTCACCCTTGGGGTGCTCTACTGCCGCGTAGGCCTCACCCTCAGGCACCCGGAATCCCTCGGTAAAGAGCTTGAAATGATGAATCAGCTCTTCCATATTGGACTTCATTGACTCACGTGCGGGCGGCGCCACCTTATGGTTGTCGGTGATGACAGGCCCTGGATTAGCACGCAACCAGTCCACGCATTGCCTGATGATCCGGTTGGACTGCCGCATCTCTTCCATGCGAACCAGGTAACGGTCGTAGCTGTCGCCAGTCTTGCCGACTGGAATGTCGAAATCAACCAGACCATAGGCATCGTAAGGCTGTTGCTTACGCAAATCCCAAGCCACTCCGGAGCCCCGCAACATGGGGCCAGTCATCCCAAGATTCATGGCCCGCTCGGCACTCACCACCCCAATGCCCACGGTACGCTGTTTCCAGATCCGGTTGTCGGTGAGGAGGGTGTGATACTCCTCCAGATAGGTGGGAAAGCGGCGGGTGAAGTCTTCGATGAAGTCCAGCAGCGAGCCCTGGCGGTTGACATTCAATTCGGCCACCGCCTTGGCGTTTCGCACCTTGCTGGCCTGATGCTGCGGCATGGTGGCGGGCAAATCACGATAGACGCCGCCAGGACGGAAGTAGGCTGCATGCATGCGCGCTCCAGAGACGGCCTCATACATGTCGAACAAGTCTTCACGTTCACGGAACGCGTAGATCAAAATGGTCGAACTGCCGCAATCGTTGCCATGTGAGCCCAGCCACATCAGGTGATTGAGCAGACGGGTGATTTCGCCATACATGGTTCGGATGTACTTGGCGCGCAATGGGACCTCCAGCCCCAGCAGTTTCTCGATGGCCAGGCAATAGGCCTGCTCATTGCACATCATGGAGACGTAATCAAGTCGATCCATGTATGGCAAGGACTGGATATAGGTCTTGCTTTCAGCCAGCTTTTCGGTGGCACGGTGCAGCAGGCCAATGTGCGGATCAGCTCGCTGCACCACCTCACCGTCGAGCTCCAGCACCAAACGGAGCACCCCGTGCGCTGCCGGATGCTGAGGGCCGAAATTCAGCGTGTAATTCTTGATTTCAGCCACGATTAACCCAGCCCCCCATAGTTGTCTTCGCGGATGATGCGGGGCGTGATCTCGCGCGGCTCAATGCTGACCGGCTGGTAGATCACGCGTCGCTGCTGGGCGTCATAACGCATCTCCACATGACCCGAGAGCGGAAAATCTTTGCGGAAAGGATGACCGATGAAGCCGTAGTCGGTCAAAATGCGCCGCAGATCGGAATGCCCCTCAAACACAATGCCGAACAGGTCGAAGGCTTCGCGCTCGTACCAGTTGGCCGAGGCCCAGACTGAGGTAACCGAATCGAGCAAGGGTAATTCATCGTCTTGAGCCAGAACCTTCAGTCGCAGGCGCTGGTTCAGGCTGACAGACAAGAGATGCAGAACCACACCATAGCGTCCGGACTCCCAAGTGCGGTCACCATACTGGGAATAGTCCATTCCGCACAGGTCTACCAATTGCTCAAAACGGCAAGCCACATGATCGCGCAATATTTGCGCTGAAGCCAGATAGTCTGTGGGCAGCACCTGCAGGGTGAGTTCACCCAGGCGAATCTCGGCGTGAACCACCCGCTGACCTAGCGCGGCAAGGGCAGCGTCTCTCAGGGTTTCAACGGGAACAGCAGTAGCAGTCATCAGGCTTCCTCAGACTCGCGCAATCGTTTGGGTACGCCGAATCTTCTGCTGCAACTGAATGATGCCGTAGATCAGGGCCTCCGCTGTGGGCGGGCATCCCGGCACATAGACATCAACCGGAACCACCCGGTCACAGCCACGCACCACGGAATAGCTGTAGTGGTAGTAGCCGCCGCCATTGGCGCAGGACCCCATGGATATCACATAGCGAGGCTCGCTCATCTGGTCGTACACCTTGCGCAAGGCCGGCGCCATTTTGTTGCACAGCGTACCGGCCACGATCATCAGGTCGGATTGGCGGGGGCTGGCCCGAAATACTTCTGCACCAAAGCGTGCCAGGTCATAACGGGCGGTGGCTGCGTGCATCATCTCCACAGCGCAGCAGGCCAGACCAAATGTCATCGGCCAGAGGGAACCGGTCTTGGCCCAGTTCACCACCGCGTCATAACTGGTGGTGACAAAGCCCTCCTTGAAGACGCCTTCAATCATGTTTACTCCCAGTCAAGGGCTCCCTTTTTCCACTCGTAGACAAAGCCCACAACCAGAATGGCCAGAAACACCATGGCC
>JAFMJA010000329.1 GCA_017853735.1 Burkholderiaceae bacterium
TCTCGGACTGGAACTTGCCCAGACGACCCCGGATATCGGGGTGGATGGCATGCGGGTCTTCGATTTCATCGCCCAACCCCATTTCGAGGTTTTGAGGGTAGCGGCGCGCCACATAGCCCTCGCTGGATGAATGGCACTGCACCCAGTTGTCAACATCGTCGGCTTCCCAGGTGCCGCTGGTGCCATGGCGCTGCACCATATGAAGCGCTTTCTCACGCTTGTAGGCTTCGGGGGCGGCTTTGTCGACAAAGCACCAACCCCAGGCTTCGGTCAGCTTGGGGCCCTTGGGGTGCCAGACGCGAATGGCGCCGCCCTGCCACAGTAGCGAGACATTGGGGAAGATCGAGGCATGCATGGGCGAGAAGTGCATGCCGCGCAGGTCCCCCAGGCGCTGGATGGATTCTTCCAGGCGGCTTTTTTCGTAGTCGAGAAATTCAGGCAGCGACATTTCGAAAACCTGCTCGCGGTTTTCCGCCCAGCGCACACCAAAGCCATGACCACCGCCCGGGTTGACCTGGAAGCCCTCGTAGCCATAACCGCTCTTGCGCCGGGGCATGCCCTCAAAGCCCGAGACCCAGGCTGATTTGTGACTGACCGGGCCGTGGTAGCTGTCACCAATGAAATTGTCGACCGGGAACTTCCAGTTGGTGTGCACCAACCACTTGTGGGTGCCGGGCAGAAACTCTACCCCGCCTTCACGGCGGTCGAGAATCATGTCGAGGTACCAGGCCATGTCACCCAAAAATTCGAGCAAGGGTGGTGCGTGCTGGTCGAAGGTGGCAAACAGCAAGCCCTTGTAGCTGTCGATCTTGGCCACTGGCACCAGGCTGTGTGCCTCGAGATCCAATTTCTCGAGGTAGATTTCCTTGTAGCCGGGCACGTTAGTCAGGCGCCCGTCGTTGCTGAAAGTCCAGCCATGAAACGGGCAACTGAAGGCGCGGGCATTGCCAGCATCGGCGCGGCACACCCGGTTGCCCCGGTGACGACACATATTCAGGTAACAACCAATGCTGCCATCGGCCTTGCGCGTCACGATGACCGGGTCGCGCCCCATGTAGGTGGTGAAGAAATCATTGGGCTTGGGCAGCATGGACTCATGCCCCAGCAAGAGCCAGCAGCGAGCGAAGATTCGCTCGAGCTCCAGCTCAAAAATCTGCGGGTCAGAAAAAATGCGGCGGTCGAGGTCGCCCCATTTCAGATCCAGCATGTGTTCGAAATGAGACTTCATCGCTTTGACCCTTTCGTCCGCCCTGCCCTACAGGTCTATCACCAGTCGCTCGCCCTTGGCGCGCGAAACGCAAATCATCATGCTCTTGTTGGCCTGTCGCTCTTGCTCGCTAAGGATCTGGTCACGATGGTCCACCTCGCCGTCCAACACCATGCACTCGCACGAGCCACAGTTACCCTCGCGGCACACCGAGGGAACGATCACACCCGCTAGCTCTAGCGCATCCAAGATGCTGACGCCTACCGGCACTTCGATCTCCTGGCCCGAACGGTCGAGCTTCAGAGCGAACGCGTGGTCGCCATCCATCGGGGCGTTCTGGGTGCCGCCAAACGACTCAAAGTGCAGGTGATCGGCCGGGTGCCCGAAAGATAAGGCCACCTCTCGCACCTTGTCCATCAGCGGCTGCGGGCCGCAGCAATAAACATGGGTGGCGCGATCCAGGCTATTGAACAAGGCCGAAACATTGAGGGGCTGGCCGCCGTGCTCATCGTCAAAATGGGTTTGCAACTGACCCGACATGGCCTGCAGCTCGTCCACATAGGCAGCGTGGGCGCGCGAGCGGGCTGCCAGTACCAGCTGCCAATGACGACCCTGCGCCTGCCGCTCGCGGGCCATGGCCAGCAAGGGTGTCACGCCGATACCGCCAGCAATCAACAATATCGGAGCTGTGCTGTCGACCATAGCGAAAAGATTACGGGGCAGACCCACTTCCAGGGTGTTACCCAGTTGCAAATGCTGGTGCAGGTGGGCCGAGCCGCCACGGCTTTGTGCCGCCAAGGCAACCGCCACCACATAGTGGGGAGTAGGTTGGCCGCCACTGGGCTGGGTCAGCGAGTAGGCGCGGGCGAGCTGGGGAGCGATGAAGACGTCGATGTGCGCCCCCGCCTGGTGGCCAGGCAATAACCTGCCGTTGGAATCGGCCAAGGTCCATTCGACAATGTCCTTGGCGACTTCACGCCGTGCCATAACTGTTAATTTTTGCGTCTCCATGACCCGGAGCGTAAAATTGCCCCCGACCATGGTCAAGAAAATTCTTGTTTTCAGCGATAACCAAAATTTATATCTGAGGTGACTCTTTTGAAGCTGAATCAGATCCAGGCCCTGGTAGCCATCGCCGAAACTGGAAGCATCCGTGCAGCCGCCGCCCGGGTGGGCGTCACCCAGCCCGCCCTGAGCAAATCGCTGCAGAGTTTGGAGGATGAACTCAGCGTGTCATTGGTGCACCGCACATCACGCGGGGTCAACCTGACTTCATTTGGCCAGGCCATGGTCACGCGC
>JAFMJA010000066.1 GCA_017853735.1 Burkholderiaceae bacterium
TTGATCTGACATTTTGTGGGACGATACCAAGCCTGATTTGTTTTTAGCCGAAGCGATGGATTCATCGGAATCCACCAATTTTCGCACCGTCACTAGGGTCAGAATTTGGCGGTTGTAGTCCAACTTGACCGAGCGCTTAAAAAAGTATTGCAAGATAGGTATGTCTTGCAAAATTGGCACCCCATTGGACATGGAGTCCAACTCTCGCTCGACCAATCCGTTGAGCACAAAAGTTTGCCCATAAGTCACCAAAGCTGTTGCATTGACAGCATTGCGAGTTTGCATCAGCGCAACGTTACTGTTCGCAGTGTCCTCGATGAAAGAACGGCTAGCCCGGATAGATAGCAAAATTCTTTCGTCTTCTAAAAATGTGGGGGTAACCGACAAGGCCACGCCTACAGGTTTATCCACCAAGGTTGCCGCATTAACTCCTCCAACTTTGATCGAATAGGTGGCGCCACTAAAAAATATGGATGGCAGCCGATCAATCGCCGACAGGGTAGGCCGTGCGATCACCTCATTTTTAGTGTAGATGGAGTTGGCAATGTTCAGGCTGTAATTCAGATAGCCTGCCGTCAAGGCGGCAGCACCCGAATCCACTGTGTTGTAGAGGTTGTTATCTGACTGCGTGACTGCACCAGCGGCTGAAAAAGTCAGCGATTTGGCCAAGTTCAACCCATCAAGCAAATTGATCCCAAGGCTTTTTTGTAGCGATTCTTCCGTACGGATCATCGTTACCTCGATGATGGCAACCGGCGGGAGTTCACCCGCACAAGGCGCAGGCAAGGTAGGGGCTGTTATGTTTTCTTCGTTGGCTGGCAGCTCAAAGGCCTTATTCATGGTAACTGTGTCTTTTTCATACACAGGCCCGGGCCGCAAGTCGCAGCGAAACCAATTCTTCCGCTGGTTAGGATCTACAGCTTCCGCTTTCTTTTCATCTTCCTTGCTTTCTTCTTTTGCGGCTTCTTTGGTTTCGGGCTTGGCCTCATCGGTCTTGGCCTGAGCCAAAATCACATCCCCGCCGGGACGGAAAGTGGTTTTGGTGGCCAATAGCTGGTCTAACCTTCCATTGACGTAGCGTGCTTCAGCTTTGTTGTCCTCAATAGCCATGTATTTAGCCAGCATGGCTTTGGCAAGCTGAGGCTTTTTGGCCACTGCTGATTGAAACGCTTTATAGCGGTAAAAACGAGCATCTTGCCAATTTAATTTGTCCAGTTCAGCAGTTGCCCACGCTGCTGTAGCCGCATCCCCAGAGTACAAGCTGGCCAGCGCCATACCAAACAAAGGCTCTTGAGGCTCAATCACTTTGGCATCTGCAGCCAAGGCAAAAGATTTTTTGGCCTCGACATATTTTTTATTCGCCATGTACAAGCGAGCCAACTGCAAATGCGCAACATCCAAGCTCGCGTCCAGACCAATCGCTGTCTTGTAGCCTGCTTCGGCCAATGCATAACTTTCCGCATCCCCTTTTTCGTATTTGAGCTGGTAAGTCAGCGCGTTGAAGAAATGCAATGGGGCATTCTTGAGGTCAAACTTCAACGCGGTGTTGAATAAGGTGTGAGCCTTCTCGTAATCACCATTTTCCAAATACTCTACGCCTGCTTTCATCAGTGCTTGGGTTCGACTGAGGTCGACTTTCTCTGGCCTAGCGCCAAAGCCATCCCATAAATTAGCACTTTTACCCGGTAAGGATGAGCAGCCCGTCATTGCGACACAGAGGGCCAAGATACTGAACTTTGTCTTTGTATTCACCATTTTTTTCATTTCAATAACTGTCCAAGAAAAGTGGCCGAATTTTAAAAAGATCTTTTAGAGAATTGCGACTTACATTTCACAATTTACATAGTGTTCTCCCGAAGTCACTTTAGCATGCATTGATGTCCAACTGTTCGTTGCTCATAGGAACTGGAAACAAAAAGCCCTCGCGAGGAGGGCTAAGTCGTTGTTTTTAATGGAGGCGCGGGCCGGAGTCGAACCGACCTACTCGGATTTGCAATCCGGTGCATAACCGCTTTGCTACCGCGCCGATATGCTGCATGCCAGCGCCTAAACACCGCATAGCATCTAATAAAAAAGGGAAGCTTGGTGGGCTTCCCCTGTTGAATCTGGAGCGGGAAACGAGGCTCGAACTCGCGACCTCAACCTTGGCAAGGTTGCGCTCTACCAACTGAGCTATTCCCGCACTTGCACGGGCTGAATTATAGCGTATTTCTCCTCACCCTCAGGGGCCCGGCCGCTTGAAGGGTTCAGTGTTTGATCGACTCGGTCGTAGGTGCGGCATCAGCCACAGGGGCCACCGGCGCACCATGCTCAACTTCCGGCAAGGGTGAGGGCTGGCGCTCCAGCGCAATCTCAAGTACCTTGTCGATCCATTTCACAGGCACGATATCCAGGCCACCTTTGACGTTTTCCGGTATCTCCTGCAAGTCCTTGACATTCTCCTCAGGGATCAGCACGGTCTTGATACCACCACGCAGCGCTGCCAGAAGCTTTTCCTTCAGGCCGCCAATGGCGGTAACCTCACCCCGCAAGGTGATCTCGCCCGTCATGGCCACATCAGCCCGAACGGGTATGCCGGTCAAGGCTGAAACCATGGAAGTCGTCATCGCCGCCCCGGCACTCGGGCCATCTTTGGGCGTTGCGCCATCAGGCACGTGAATGTGCATGTCCTTCTTATCGAAAGATTCGTCAGAAATGCCAAGTCGACGCGCACGGCTACGCACCACAGTGCGGGCGGCCTCGACCGATTCCTTCATCACATCGCCCAGGGAGCCGGTACGCGTGATGACCCCTTTGCCCGGCATCAGCGCGGTTTCAATGGTCAGCAGGTCGCCACCCACTTCGGTATAGGCCAGGCCAACCACCTGCCCCACCTGGTTTTGGGTTTCAGCACGGCCGTAGGTGAATTTGCGCACACCCAGAAAGTCGTGCAGATTGTCTGCGTTGACCGTCACCAAAGGCTGCATCTTTTTGAGTTGCAAGGCCTTGACCACCTTGCGGCAGATCTTGGACAGTTCACGCTCGAGGGAGCGCACCCCCGCCTCACGGGTGTAATAACGCACCACATCACGCACCGCATCTTCGGTGACCAGCAGCTCAGCCTCTTTCACCCCGTTGTTTTTGAGTTGCTTGGGCAGGAGGTACTTGAGCGCAATATTGATCTTCTCATCTTCGGTGTAGCCCGACAGGCGAATCACTTCCATCCGGTCCAGCAAGGCCGGAGGAATGTTCATGGAGTTTGAGGTGGCGACAAACATCACATCGCTCAGATCAAAGTCCACCTCCACATAGTGGTCACCAAACTTGTTGTTCTGTTCGGGGTCGAGCACTTCAAGCAGGGCGCTTGAAGGATCGCCTCGAAAGTCGGTACCCAGCTTGTCGATCTCATCGAGCAGAAACAGCGGATTGCGCGTACCCACCTTGCTCAAGTTTGCCAACACCTTGCCAGGCATGGCGCCGATATAAGTGCGACGGTGACCGCGAATTTCTGCCTCGTCACGCATGCCGCCCAGCGCCATGCGCACATACTTTCGGCCGGTTGCCTTGGCCACGGACTGGCCCAGAGAGGTTTTGCCAACTCCGGGAGGGCCCACCAGGCACAGGATGGGTGCCTTCAATTTATCAACACGCTGCTGCACCGCAAGGTATTCAAGAATGCGGTCCTTGACTTTTTCCAGACCGTAATGGTCTTCATTGAGCACATTTTCTGCAAAGGCCAGATCGTGTTTGATCTTGGTCTTGGCAGCCCATGGCAAGCCCGCCAGCACATCGATGTAGTTGCGCACCACCGTGGCCTCAGCCGAGGTAGGTGACATGAGTTTGAGCTTTTTCAGCTCGGCATCGGCCTTTTTACGGGCCTCCTTGGGCATCTTGGCTTTCTTGATCTTCTTTTCGATTTCCTCGATATCCGCGCCGTCTTCGCCCTCACCCAGTTCTTTCTGGATAGCCTTGACCTGCTCATTGAGGTAGAAGTCGCGCTGATTTTTTTCCATCTGGCGTTTGACACGCCCACGGATGCGCTTGTCGACATTGAGAATGTCCACCTCGCGCTCAAGCTGCTCAAACAGGTTCACCAGGCGCTCGCGCACATCCGCCTGCGCCAGCACGGCTTGCTTGTTCTCAAGCTTGAGGGGCAGATGCGCCGCAATGGTGTCGGCCAGTCGGCCAGGATCGTCAATGCTGGCAATCGAGGTCAGAATTTCAGGGGGAATTTTCTTGTTCAGCTTGACGTACTGGTCAAACTGCTGCATCAGCGCGCGTCGCAATGCTTCGACCTCGCTGGTGCTTTGTCCAGCAGACTCCTGGGCCTCAACTGCCACCGGGGTGACGCTGGCGGTGAAGTGGGATTCACCTTCCTCGATCTGATTCACATTGGCCCGCTGTTGCCCTTCGACCAGCACCTTGACCGTACCGTCAGGCAGCTTGAGCATTTGCAGGATGGTCGAGACGCAGCCGACCTCAAACATGTCCGATACCTTGGGGTCGTCCTTGGCGGCAGCCTTTTGCGCCACCAGCATGATGCGACGTTCCCCCTCCATCGCTGCCTCAAGCGCCTTGATGCTCTTGGGGCGTCCGACAAACAGGGGAATCACCATATGGGGAAAGATCACCACATCGCGCAAAGGCAATAGTGGCAAATCAATCGGGGTAGCAGGCAGTGGAACGTGACCGGACATGGAATACCTTTAAGTGACTAGCTGAATATGGTCCTTTAAGACGCTTTTTCAAGCCCTTGGCCATTATGAAACGAAATAATCGCCCGCATTGGGGCAGCCCAGCGCAATTGACTGAGATCAAGCCTTTTTAGCGGCTTCGCGGTAGACCAGCAAGGGTGGCTTGCTCTCATCGATGGTGGACTCTTCGACCACCACCTTTTCGACGTTTTGGGCTGTAGGCAGCTCGAACATGGTGTCGATGAGGGACTGCTCCAAGATGGAGCGCAGTCCCCGGGCACCTGTTTTGCGCGCCAGTGCTTTGCGGGCAATCGCCTTGAGCGCGTTAGGACGTATTTCCAGCTCAGCGCCCTCCATGGACAGGAGCTTGGCGTACTGTTTGACCAGGGCATTCTTGGGCTCGGTCAGGATTTGGACCAGGCTGTCCTCACTGAGTTCTGCCAGGGTGGCAACCACCGGCATGCGGCCAACCAGCTCGGGGATCAGGCCGAATTTGATCAGGTCTTCAGGCTCGATGTCTTTGAACACATCGGTCAGACTGCGCTGCCGCTTGCTTTTGACAGCTGCACCAAAACCAATTCCAGACGATTCGGTGCGGCTTTCGATCACCTTTTCCAAGCCGGCAAACGCCCCTCCGCAGATGAAAAGGATGTTGGTAGTGTCCACCTGGACAAAGTCCTGGTTGGGGTGCTTGCGCCCACCCTGGGGCGGCACGCTGGCCATGGTGCCCTCGATCAGCTTGAGCAGCGCTTGCTGAACCCCTTCACCTGAGACATCCCGGGTGATCGAGGGGTTATCGGATTTGCGGGAAATCTTGTCAATCTCGTCGATATAGACAATTCCGCGTTGCGCTTTGTCGACATCGTAGTCGCAGTTTTGCAATAGCTTCTGAATAATGTTTTCCACATCCTCACCGACATAGCCGGCTTCCGTGAGGGTGGTGGCATCAGCCATGACAAAAGGTACATTGAGCTGACGCGCCAGGGTCTGTGCTAGCAGCGTCTTGCCAGAGCCAGTGGGCCCGATCAGCAGGATATTGCTCTTGCTCAGCTCGACATCGTCTTTGCGGGCTTTTTCCTTGTGCTGCAAACGCTTGTAGTGGTTGTAAACCGCCACTGCCAGTGTGCGCTTGGCAGACTCTTGGCCAATGACATAGTTGTCCAGGTTGGCCTTGATCTGCGTTGGGGTTGGCAGATCTCGATGCGCTGTGTTACCCACATCCGCACCTTCCGGAAACTCGTCATGGATGATCTCGTTGCACAGCTCGATGCACTCATCACAGACGAAGACGGAGGGTCCGGCAATCAGCTTTTTGACCTCATGCTGGCTCTTGCCACAGAACGAGCAATAGAGGTTTTTTTCGCCAGTGGTGCCTTTTTTTTCGGGCATGGGTGCTTGGCCTCTAGGTGGATATTGGCTGAATGATACCCAAAGCTGGCCCCCTACTCACGGCCTGTTGGTTATCACTTGGTCAACCAGGCCATAGGCCTGGGATTCATTGGCGTCCAAAAAGTAATCGCGCTCCGTATCGCGCTCAATCTTCTCCAGCGGCTGGCCGGTGCGCTCGGACAGGATACGGTTGAGTTGCTCACGGGTTTTGAGGATCTCGCGCGCATGGATCTCGATTTCAGTGGCCTGTCCCTGGGTGCCCCCCAGCGGCTGATGGATCATGACCTTGGAGTTGGGCAGGCAAAAACGCTTGCCCTTGGCTCCGGCGGCGAGCAGAAATGCCCCCATGCTGGCGGCCAGGCCAATGCACAGGGTGGACACATCTGGCTTGATGAAATTCATGGTGTCAAAAATGGCCATGCCCGCACTGACTGATCCCCCAGGGGAATTGATGTAAAGCGAGATGTCCTTGTCGGGGTTTTCGCTTTCCAGAAACAGCAGCTGCGCCACCACCAGATTGGCGGTCTGATCGTTGACCGGTCCGACCAGAAAAATCACCCGCTCTTTCAGCAGCCGGGAATAAATGTCGTAGGCGCGCTCTCCCCGACCCGATTGCTCGATCACCATCGGCACCATGCCAAGCCCTTGTGTTTCCAGGGCGCCGTTTTTGAAATTCATGTGAGTGGTCTCCAAGCAGTAGCCAGTAATGTAGCGAAAAATATTCCCCAGTTCGCAAGAGCTTTGGACGGGCGGTCCTAGTAGCCCGCCCGGTTCACTTGCCTCTTTTGTGCCAAGCGATCAGGACTGACCCATCAAGTCTTCAAAAGAAATGGTTTTTTCAGTCATTTTGGCTTTGCCAAAGACAAATTCGGTGACATTGTTTTCGATCACCACCGCCTCAACCTCCGCCATGCGGCGGTTGTCCGAGTAATACCAACGCACCACCTCAGCCGGTTTTTCGTAGCTGGCCGCCATGTCTTCGATGTGGGCCTTGATCTGCTCAGGACTTGCGTTGAGGCTGTTGGCCCGTACCAATTCCGCAACCACCAGCCCAAGGCGTACACGTTGCTCGGCTTGGGGGCGGAAGATCTCCTCGGGAATCGGCGCTTTGTCCGCATCCTTGATGCCGCGCTGTTTGAGGTCTGCCCGGGCGCCCTCGGTCATGCGGTCGAGTTCAGCCTGAACCACTGATTTGGGCAAATCCAGCTCGGCATGGGCAACCAGCAAGTCCATGGCAGCTTTCTTGTTGCGGCCAATCAGGCGGGATTTGACCTCGCGCTCAAGATTCTTGCGAATGTCCTCCAGCAAGCCCTGTACGGTGCCATCAGCAATGCCCAGGGACTTGGCAAGCGCCTCGTTCACCTCAGGCAGATGCGCAGCCTCAAGCTTTTTCAAGGTCACCAGAAAATCTGCCGTCTTGCCAGCCACTTCCTGGCCGTGGTAGTCGGCCGGAAAGGCCAGCGGGAATGTCTTGCTCTCGCCAACTTTCATCCCGCGCACGGCCTCTTCAAACTCCTTGAGCATCTGGCCTTCGCCGAGTTGGAATTGATGGCCTTCAGCCTTGCCCCCCTCAAAGGGCTCTCCGTCAATCTTGCCTTCAAAGTCTACGCTTACCCGGTCACCGTCCTGGGCCGCGGAATCAAGCGAGCGCAGAGCGAAGGTGCGCCGTTGCTTGCGCAGGATTTCCAGGGTTTTGTTGATCGCGGCCTCGTCCACAGCAGCATTGACTTTTTCGATTTCAGCGCCACCGAGATCGCCGATCTTGACCTCGGGATAGACCTCAAAAACAGCATCAAAGGTCATCTCGCCCTCAGGCGCGCCGTCTTTTTCGGTGATCCGGGGCTGCCCGGCCACCCTGAGTTTGGCCTCGTTGGCAGCGCGGGAAAAGGCTTCGCCAACCTTGTCGTTCAGGACCTCATAGTGCACGCTGTAGCCATAGCGCTGGGCCACTACATTCATGGGCACCTTGCCTGGACGAAAACCGTCCATCTTGACGGTACGTGCGAGCTTCTTCAGGCGTGAGTCCACCTCAGACTGGATCGACTGCACAGGCAGCGACAAAGTGATTTTTCGCTCCAGTTTTTCAAGGGTTTCAACGGTAACGGACATCGTGTACTCCTAGGATTTAGTCAAAACCGGCCAATACAAGGACGGTGATGCACTGTTGGTGCGCGGGGGGGGACTCGAACCCCCACACCATTGCTGGCGTCAGGACCTAAACCTGGTGCGTCTACCAATTTCGCCACCCGCGCGGCAAAACAAATGGGGAGGTCGCCCAGAGACCTCCCCTTGAAATCGGTCAAAGCCAGATTTTAACCTGTCGTCACTCCTTGATAATCAGCTGATGCAGAAAACCTTTGCAGCCCCAGCCAGACTAAGTGTTGACCACTACGAAAATTTTCCGGTGGCATCCTGGCTGTGTCCCGCACACTTGCGCGCGCCCATCGTGGCCATCTACCGCTTTGCGCGAACCGCGGACGATCTGGCGGACGAGGGTGTGGCCACAGCTGAGCAGCGACTGGCCGATCTGGCGCAGTACCGCAATGACCTGATGCTGGCAGCCAAGGGCAAAAGCACCAGCCCGCGCTGGCAGCCCATCTTTGCCAACTTGCAGTGGGCGATGCAGGAGTTTGCGCTGCCACTCAATTTGTTGGAAGATTTGCTCGACGCCTTCGTCCAGGATGTGGTCAAAACCCGGGATTACATCGGATACGCCAATCGCTCCGAGTTGCTTGATTATTGCCGCCGATCGGCCAATCCCATAGGGCGACTGCTGCTGCACCTCTACGGCCTGCAGGATCGTCAGGCCCTGGCAAGCAGCGATGCCATCTGCACAGCGCTGCAATTGATCAACTTCTGGCAAGACCTCAGCCGGGACATCCCCAACGGCCGCTTTTATCTACCCGCTGAGGATTGTGCAATTCACCAGCTTGACCACCAGGATCTGCTGAACTTGCGCAGCAGCCCCGCTGCATGCCGCCTGATCGAATCGATGGTGGTCTGGAGCCGGGGGTTGATGAACCAGGGCCTGCCGTTGGTGCATCAGATTCCAGGCCGCGCGGGCTGGGAACTCAGATTGGTGGTCCAGGGGGGACTGCGCATTCTGGAAAAGATCGAGCGGCAAGATTTTGATTCTCTGAGCATGCGACCGGTGATCACGCTTGCCGACATGCCTGTCATGGTCTGGCGGGCACTGCGCATGCGCAACCGGTGGGCGCATCAGGCCCAGCCTCTCTGACACCGGCACCCCCATGACCCCAGCCCAGTATGTCCAGCAGAAAGCGGCCGCTTCGGGCAGCAGTTTTTATTACGCCTTTCTGTTTCTACCCGCCCCCAAACGGCTTGCGATCACGGCTTTTTATGCTTTTTGCCGGGAAGTCGATGATGTGGTGGACGAAATTGAAGACCCCATGCTGGCGGGCGCCAAGCTGGACTGGTGGCAGGCTGAGGTCATTCAGGCGTTTGCTGGGCAAGCGAGCCACCCTGTCATGCAGGCCCTGATGCCGCATTGCGCTGACTATGGTATCAACGCCGACCATTTGCTGGCAGTCATCAAGGGGTGCCGCATGGACCTGGGGCCGGGCAGGTACGCCGACTTTGCTGCATTGCAGGGTTATTGCCAGCTGGTCGCTGGTGTGGTTGGCGAAGTGGCAGCCCGGATCTTTGGGCAACAACATGCCCAGACCACCGCCTATGCCCATACCCTGGGCCTGGCCTTTCAGCTGACCAACATCATCCGCGATGTTGGTGAGGATGCGATGCGAGGCCGTATTTACTTGCCAGAAAATGAATTGGCCCAGTTCGAAGTCAGGGACGAAGAAATCCTTCAGCGTCAATATTCTGAGCGCTTCCAGGCCCTGATGAAGTTTCAGTCCGAGCGTGCCCACCGCCTGTATGAACAAGCGCTGGCGCTGCTGCCAGCAGAGGATTGGCGCTCGCAGAAACCAGGGCTGATGATGGCCAGCATTTACCGAACACTGCTGCGAGAAATCGAGCGCGATGGTTTTCAGGTCTTGCACCAGCATGTCAGCCTGACCCCGCTGCGCAAGTTCTGGCTGGCCTGGAAAGTTCAGGCGCTCAACCGCCTATGAAAGTCGCCGTCATCGGCGCGGGCTGGGCGGGTCTTGCTGCGGCGGTCTACGCCAGGCAGGCAGGCCATGAGGTCGACTTGTTCGAGGCCACCCGCACACTGGGTGGCCGAGCCCGCAGCCTGAACGCACAACTTCCCAACGGGCAAACCGTTGAACTCGATAACGGCCAGCATATCCTGATTGGCGCCTACCAAGAAACCCTGTCCTTGCTGCAAAGTCTAGGCATCAGCACTGACAGCGCCTTGCTCAGGCAACCCCTGGCCCTGATCTATCCGGATGGCCGCGGCCTTCAATTGCCTGATCTGGCTTCTCCCCTGGACCTCTTGCTTGGCCTAGCCAGTTCCCGTGGCTGGCGCTGGTCAGACCGTTGGTCCTTGCTGAGGACCGCGCTGCAATGGAAGCGGGCCAGTTTTTCCTGCCCCGCGCATCTCAGCGTCAGCGAATTAGCCAGCCCCCTTGGCCCGCGGATTCTGCACGACCTGATTGAGCCTTTATGTTTGTCAGCGCTCAACACCCCCACCGACCAAGCCAGCGCCCAGGTGTTTCTGCGGGTCTTACAGGACGGCCTGTTCAATGTCCCAGGAGGATCGAACTTGCTATTGCCGCGCGTTCCCATGGGCAAGCTATTGCCCAGTGCTGCACATGACTGGCTGCTCAGCCATGGTGCCAGAACCCACCTGGGAATGCGCATTCGCGATTTGCGTCATCAATCCGGGCAGTGGCATGTCGAGGGCCTTGCCTTTGATACCGTCTTGCTGGCCACGCCTGTGCGTGACAGCTGTCGCTTACTGGGCCAGGGCATGGAGCAGCAGCCCCCCGCCATCGCTAGAGCATTGAAGTCCTGGATCGATGTAGCCAGCGAGCTTCGCTTTGAGGCGATCACCACGGTTTATGCCTGGTCGCCCGGGCTTACCCTGTCCAGGCCCATGCTGGCATTGAGCAGTTCTGACCAGGCTCCAGCCCAATTTGTCTTTGATCGGGGCCAACTCGATGGCCCGCCTGGACTTTTGGCATTTGTGATCAGCGCCAGCCGTGGGG
>JAFMJA010000067.1 GCA_017853735.1 Burkholderiaceae bacterium
GTGCAGGCCCCGCCCGAGGTGATCGCCGCGCTGGGTTGATCAGGCCTTGCGCGCGCGTGCGCGGGCCAGGGCCGCTTCGATGACGGCGCGTTTCTGGTCCAGCACCGCCGGCTCAGTGTGCAACGAGTGTGCTGGCAGGTCCGCCAGCTTGGCGCGGGCTTTGTCTTCCAGATCTTGTTCGTGCGCTGCCTGCTCACGCTGCAGGCGCAGCTGGTGCACTGCGTAGCGCTGGCGCGCTGTCTCAGCCTGCGCGGGGCTCCAGGCCGCCCAGCCACTGGCCTCCCCGCTGACATTGACCAGAGCGATGCAGTCCACTGGACAGGCAGGCAGGCACAACTCGCAGCCGGTGCACCAGGCCTCGATCACCGTGTGCATGCGCTTGTTGCTGCCAACGATCGCGTCAGTCGGACAGGGCTTGATGCACAGGGTGCAGCCAATGCACCAGGCCTCATCGATCACCGCCACACGGCGCGGTCCTTCCATCCCAAACTGTGGGTCCAGGGGCTTGACCGGCTTGTTGCAAAGCTGCGCCAGCCGCTGCACACCCTCTGCTCCGCCGGGTGGGCATTGATTGATGTCAGCTTCCCCAATCGCCATGGCCTGGGCATAGCCCGCACAGTCCGGATAGCCACAGCGGGTGCACTGGGTCTGCGGCAAGGCGTCCAGCAGTTGGTCTTGCAAGGAATTCACGACAGGAGGGCGGGGAGATCAAAGGGCTGGTACAACAGCGGGTGGCATGATTTTGTCATGTCCCACTATTTCTCAGCACCATAGCAGCATGTCCACTTCCCAACCCCAGCCCAGCCCTCGCCAGCCGGCCATCTTTCTGGGCCATGGCAGCCCGATGAATGTGATTGACCGAAACCCCTGGCGTCCGGTCTGGCAGGATATGGGAACCCAGTTTGGCGATGCACCGGGCGCGCGCTGGCCCCAGCCGAGGCTGATCCTGTGCATTTCCGCGCACTGGCTTACCGACGGTTGGTGGCTCACCGCCATGGCGCAGCCGCCCACCATCCACGACTTTGGTGGCTTTCCAAGCGAGTTGTTCGAGCAGCAATACCCTGCACCCGGGGCACCCGAGCTGGCCCTGGAGATCAGCCAGCTGATCCGTCAGCCCGATGGCAGTGCCCTGGGGCTGGATGACCACCAATGGGGTCTAGACCATGGCTGCTGGGGCGTGCTCAAACCCATGTTTCCCCAAGCCAGTATTCCGGTGATTCAGCTCAGCATGGACTACAGCCAGCCGCCTGCAGTGCATTTGGCCCTGGGCGAGCAATTGCGCAGCTTGCGCGAGCGTGGCGTGCTGGTGCTGGCCAGCGGCAATGTGGTGCACAACCTGCGCGCCATGCAGCGCGATGCGCCCGACAACCACGCCTATGACTGGACCATTGAATTTGACCGCAAGACCGAGGAACTGCTCAATCAGGGCGATCACATGGCCCTGGCCAACTTTCGGCAGTGGGGCCGCCTGGCCGAGCTGGCCCATCCAACTTGGGAACATTTCCTGCCCCTGCTGTACGCCGCCGGGGCGGCCACCCCGGGTGCCAAGCCTGAGTACCTCAATGTCGGGTTTCAGACCGGCTCGGTCTCGATGCGCTCGGTGGTGTGGAGCTAAGCGCCCTCACATTACCTTGGCAATCGACTGGCAGACATGGGCGATATTCTTGCTGTTGAGCGCGGCCACACACATGCGGCCGGTGTCGGTGCCATAGACGCCAAACTCATTGCGCAGACGCACCATCTGGTCCTTGTTCAGTCCTGAGTAGCTGAACATGCCGATCTGCTCAATGATGAAATCCATGTTCTGTTTCACGCCAGCGGCTTTGAGGCCTTCGACCAGCTTGCTGCGCATCAGCTTGATGCGCTGGCGCATCTCGCCCAGCTCCTTTTCCCACAGCGCGCGCAGCTCGGGGTTGTTGAGCACCGCGGCCACCACCGCGCCGCCGTGGGTAGGCGGGTTGCTGTAGTTGGTGCGGATCACGATCTTGAGCTGAGAGAGCACCCGGTCGGCCTCGGCCTTGTTCTCGCACAGCACACTCAGGCCACCCACCCGCTCGCCATACAGGCTGAAGCTTTTGGAGAAGCTGGTGGAGACAAAGAAATCCATGCCCGAGGCGACAAATTTGCCGATCACCGCGCCGTCTTCGGCAATGCCGTGGCCAAAGCCCTGGTAGGCCATGTCCAGAAAGGTCACCAGCTTGTTGGCCTTGATCGCGGCAACCACCTGGTCCCACTGGGCGGCGTTGATGTCGTAGCCGGTCGGGTTGTGGCAGCAGGCGTGCAGCAGGATCACAGTGCCGGGCGCAGCAGCCGAGATATCGGCCAGCATGCCCTCGAAGTTGATGCCGCGCTTGGCCGCATCGTAGTAGCGATAGGTGCCCACCTCGAAACCGGCATTGGTGAACAGGGCCAGGTGGTTTTCCCAGCTGGGGTCGGAGATCAGCACCTTGGCCTTGGGATTGAGCCGCTTGATGAAATCAGCCCCAATCTTGAGCCCACCGGTGCCACCCAGGGTTTGCACGGTGGCCACGCGGCCGCTCTTGACCGGCTCGCTGTCCAAACCAAACACCAGGCCCTTTACCGCGGCATCGTAGGCGGCAATGCCATCAATCGGCAGATAGCCACGGGCGGTGGGTTTTTCCATCAGGGCCTTTTCAGCCGCCTGCACACATTGCAGCAGCGGCAGCTTGCCGTTGTCGTCGAAATAAACGCCCACGCCCAGATTGACCTTGTTGGGGTTGGTGTCTGAGGCGAATTGCTCGTTCAGGCCCAGGATAGGGTCGCGCGGTGCCATCTCGACGGCGGAGAACAGGGACATGTCAGTTCCTTGGAGAAAAATGGTTAGAAAGGGATTGCCAGATCGGCCATGCATGGCGCCCAAATGGCGTATTCTTGACGGTTGCCCCGATTTTACCGGGCGATTTATTCAGGTTTTCATGCCCGACCTCTCACCCCAACCCACCGTCGACAGCGCTCCGGCGCCAGCGGGCCGCTTTGTCAGCTTTGCCGGCTCGCCGTTTGAGCTGTACCAGCCCTATGCGCCCGCCGGTGACCAGCCTCAGGCCATTGAGCAACTGGTGCAGGGGGTGGGTGATGGCGAGGTATTTCAGACGCTGCTGGGCGTCACCGGCTCGGGCAAGACCTTCACCATGGCCAATGTGATCGCCCGCCTGGGCCGGCCAGCCATTGTGTTTGCCCCCAACAAGACCCTGGCCGCCCAGCTCTACAGCGAATTTCGCGAGTTTTTTCCCAAGAACGCGGTGGAGTACTTTGTCAGCTACTACGACTACTACCAGCCCGAGGCCTATGTGCCCCAGCGCGACCTGTTCATCGAGAAAGACTCGGCGATCAACGAGCATATCGAGCAAATGCGCCTGTCCTGCACCAAAAGCCTGCTGGAGCGGCGCGATGTGGTGATCGTGGCCACTGTCTCGGCCATCTACGGCATTGGCGACCCCAACAGCTACCACCGCATGGTGATGACCCTGCGCGGTGGCGATCGCATGAACCAGCGCGACATCATTGTCCAGCTGGTGCGCATGCAATATGAGCGCAACGAGATGGACTTCTCCCGCGGCAAGTTCCGGGTGCGCGGCGACACCATCGATGTGTTTCCGGCCGAGCACAGCGAGATGGCCTTGCGCATTGAGCTGTTTGATGACGAGATCGAGAGCCTGCAGCTGTTTGATCCGCTCACCGGCCGGGTACGTCAGAAAATTCCCCGCTTCACCGTCTATCCCAGCAGCCACTATGTCACCCCGCGTGAGCAGGTGCTCAAGGCGATTGAGGGCATCAAGACTGAGCTGGTCCAGCGCTCCCAGGAGCTGCTGGCCATGGGCAAGCTGGTCGAGGCGCAGCGGCTGGAACAACGCACCCGTTTTGACTTGGAGATGCTCACCGAGGTGGGGCATTGCAAGGGCATTGAAAACTATTCGCGCCACCTGAGCGGCAGCGCCCCGGGCGAGCCGCCACCCACCCTGACCGACTATCTGCCGCGCGACACCTTGATGTTCCTCGACGAGAGCCATGTGCTGATCGGGCAGCTTGGCGGCATGTACAACGGCGACCGCGCCCGCAAGACCACCTTGGTCGAATACGGTTTTCGCCTGCCCAGCGCGCTGGACAACCGGCCCCTCAAGTTTGAGGAGTTCCAGACCAAGATGCGTCAGGTGGTGTTTGTCTCGGCCACACCGGGCGATTGGGAAAAACAGCATGCTGGCGCGGTGGTCGAGCAACTGGTGCGTCCCACTGGCCTGGTGGACCCAGCGGTGGAGGTGCGACCCGCGGTCCATCAGGTGGACGATGTGCTACAAGAAATCCGGCACCGGACGCTGCGCCATGAGCGGGTGCTGATCACCACCCTGACCAAGCGCATGGCCGAGCAGCTGACCGACTACCTGAGCGACAACGGGGTCAAGGTGCGCTATCTGCACAGCGATGTGGACACGGTGGAGCGGGTGGAAATCCTGCGCGACCTGCGTTTGGGCGTTTTTGATGTGCTGGTGGGCATCAACCTGCTGCGCGAGGGGCTGGACCTGCCTGAAGTTTCGCTGGTGGCCATCCTCGATGCCGACAAGGAGGGCTTTCTGCGCTCTGAGCGATCACTCATCCAGACCATCGGCCGGGCCGCGCGCAACCTGCATGGCATGGCCATTCTCTACGCCGACCGAGTCACCGATTCGATGGCCCGCGCCATTGGTGAGACCGAGCGCCGCCGCAACAGACAACTCGATTTCAACCAGGCCCACGCGATCACACCGCGCTCCATCGTCAAGCAAGTGCGCGACCTGATCGATGGGGTCTACAGCGAAAAAGCCGGCCGCGAGGCCGAGCGCCTGGAGCGCGAAATCCGCGAGCAGGCGCGAGTTGAAGAAATGAGCGAAAAAGAGATTGCTCGCGAAATCAAGCGCCTGGAAAAGCAGATGCTCGAGCACGCCCGCAACCTGGAGTTCGAGCAGGCCGCCCAGGCGCGCGACCAGCTGCACCACCTCAAGCAACGCGCTTTTGGCGCCCCCGGAGCCGACGCACCCGCCTTGCCGGTGGCCTGAATGGGCGTTCTCGCCTAAATCCGATCAAATCCCTCGGATTTTGCTATACTTGAGCCAATTACTCGGATTAAGGAGTTTGGCATGCGACTTACCACCAAGGGCCGCTTTGCGGTCACAGCCATGATTGACCTGGCCTTGCGCCAGTCCCATGGGCCGGTGACCCTGGCCGCCATCAGCCAACGCCAGCAGATCTCCCTGTCTTATCTGGAGCAGTTGTTTGGCAAGCTGCGCCGCAATGACCTGGTGGAGTCCACCCGCGGGCCAGGTGGTGGCTATACCCTGGCGCGACATGCGGCCGACATCACCGTGGCCGACATCGTGCTGTCGGTGGATGAGCCCTTGGACGCCACCCAGTGCGGTGGCAAGGAAAACTGCCTGGGTGAGGCCGGTCGCTGCATGACCCACGATCTGTGGACCAGCCTGAACACCCGCATGGTCGATTTCCTGCGCTCGGTCACCCTGAAAAAGTTGGCCGATGACCAGATTGCCAAGGGTATCTCCCTGGAGGGCACAAGTCCCTTGAAGCGCGCGATCTCAGCCGTGCCAGCGGTCAAGCCGGTGCGGGTCAATGCGCCCAACTCTGTTTTTGCCTTGGGGGGTGTGCCCTCCAAGTGATTGTTTGATGGCAAGGGCAGTCCAAGTGCCCCTGTCGAACCTGAAAGCCCCACCCACTGAGGCCGGCAGAACATTGAAACCTAGAACCTTAGACCTTTAGAGAGCTGATTGATGGACATGACACCGCATTTCCCGATTTACATGGACTATGGCGCCACCACGCCCTGCGACTCTCGGGTGGTGGATGCCATGGTGCCTTGGCTGCGCGAACATTTTGGCAATGCGGCCTCCCGCAGCCACGCCTGGGGCTGGGAAGCCGAAGAGGCGGTCGAGCAAGCGCGCACCCATGTGGCAGACTTGATTGGTGCCGATCCGCGCGAAATCGTCTGGACCTCGGGTGCCACCGAATCGATCAATCTGGCCCTCAAGGGCGCTGCGCACTTCTATCAGGGCAAGGGCAAGCACCTGATCACGGTGAAAACCGAACACAAGGCGGTGCTCGACACAGTGCGCGAACTCGAGCGCCAGGGTTTTGAGGCCACCTACCTCGATGTGCAGGAGGACGGGCTGATCAATATGGAGCAGTTGAAGGCGGCTATTCGCCCAGACACCATCATCATCAGCGTGCTCTATGTCAACAACGAGATTGGCGTGATCCAGGACATCCCGGCCATTGGAGCCCTATGCCGCGAGCGGGGCATCCTGTTTCATGTGGATGCTGCCCAGGCCACCGGCCGGGTGGAGATCGACATGAAGGTCCTGCCGATTGACCTGATGAGCATGACCGCACACAAGACCTATGGCCCCAAGGGTGTGGGGGCGCTGTATGTGCGGCGCAAGCCGCGGGTGCGCCTGGAGGCGCAGATCCACGGCGGCGGCCATGAGCGCGGCATGCGCTCGGGCACCTTGCCGACCCACCAATGTGTGGGCATGGGGGAAGCCTTTCGCATCATCAAGCTGGAGATGGCCGAGGTGAATGCCAAAGCCCGGGTGCTGCAGCAGCGCCTGCTCAATGGCCTGAAAGACATCGAACAGGTCTATATCAACGGCAGCCTGGAGCGCCGTGTGCCACAGAACCTGAACATGAGCTTCAATTTCGTCGAGGGCGAGTCGCTCATGATGGGCATCAAGGGCCTGGCGGTCTCCAGTGGCTCGGCCTGCACCTCGGCCAGCCTGGAGCCCAGCTATGTGCTGCGCGCCCTGGGCCGCAGCGATGAGCTGGCCCACAGCAGTCTGCGAATGACCATTGGGCGCTTTACCACCGAGGAGGAGATTGACTACGCCATCTCCACCATCAAGCACAACGTGGCCAAGCTGCGCGAACTGAGCCCCTTGTGGGAAATGCATCAGGAAGGCATCGACCTGAGCACCATCCAGTGGGCAGCCCACTGAGCGTTGAATATCCAAGATTGAGTTAACAAAGGAATCAGGACATGGCTTACTCCGACAAAGTGGTGGACCACTACGAAAACCCCCGCAACGTGGGCTCTTTTGACAAGGGTGACGAGACCGTTGGCACCGGCATGGTGGGCGCACCCGCCTGCGGCGATGTGATGAAGCTGCAGATCAAGGTCAATCCCGACACTGGTGTGATCGAGGACGCCCGCTTCAAGACTTATGGCTGCGGCTCGGCCATTGCCTCGAGCTCGCTGGTCACCGAATGGGTCAAGGGTAAGACCCTGGACCAGGCGGCCCAGCTCAAGAACAGCCAGATCGCTGAAGAGCTGGCACTGCCGCCGGTGAAGATCCACTGTTCCATCCTGGCCGAAGACGCGATCAAGGCCGCGGTGGACGACTACCGCAAAAAACATAGCAACTGAGATTCAAACAATGGCTGTCACCATGACTGAAGCAGCGGCCCGGCATGTGTCACGCTACCTGGCCAAACGGGGCAAGGGTGTGGGAGTGCGCCTGGGCGTCAAGACCACTGGGTGTTCCGGCCTAGCCTACAAGCTCGAGTATGTGGACCAGGTCGCCCCGGAAGACGTGGTCTTTGAGGACAACGGGGTCAAGGTCCTGGTCGATCCCAAGAGCCTGGCTTATATCGATGGTACCGAGCTCGACTATGTGCGCGAGGGGCTGAACGAGGGCTTCAAGTTCCACAACCCCAATGAGCGCGACCGCTGCGGCTGCGGCGAATCCTTTCGTGTGTAAAGCGACAGCGCGGAGCAACTGCGCGGCTGTCCAAAACCAACAGGTCTCGGTGCAGTGACCTCTCTTCAAGCCAACGATTTCGAGCTTTTTGGCCTGCCGCAGCGTTTCGCCCAGGATCGCGCGCAAATTGACGCGCGCTGGAAAGAGCTGCAGCGCCAGACCCATCCCGACAAGTTCACCACCCAGGGTGCTGCGGCACAGCGGGTAGCGATGCAGTGGTCGGTGCGGGTCAACGAGGCCTACCAGCGCCTGAAAGATCCGCTCAAGCGCGCAGCCTATCTGTGTGAATTGCGCGGCGCCCCGATCCAGGCGGAAAACAACACCGCCATGCCAGCGGCCTTTCTGATGCAGCAAATGCAATGGCGCGAGTCGCTCGAGGAGGCCGTGGAAATGGCCGAACTCGACGCGCTGCAGCGCGAAGTTGAAAGTGCACGCAGCAGCTTGCTGCAGCAATGCGAGCAGTTGCTCGACGAGGCCGGCCAACCCGCGCAGGCCGCTTCTCAGGTGCGTGCCTTGATGTTCATCGAGCGCTTTGCCCATGACATCGAACAGCGCTATGAGCAAATGGAGCTGGCCACTGGACGAACCTGAATGGCTGGTCCTGCGCCAACGGGCGCAGCCTTGAACGCAGCACCCTTACCACCCAAAGAATTGAAACGACGCCATGGCGCTGCTCCAGATCTCTGAACCCGGCCAGTCCCCCGATCCGCACCAGCGGCGTATCGCGGTGGGCATCGACCTGGGAACCACCCACTCGCTGGTGGCTGCGGTGCGCCACGGCGTGCCCGAGTGCCTGCCCGATGCACAGGGCCGGGTCATCCTGCCCTCGGTAGTGCGCTACCTGCCTGACAACGGCCGCCAGATTGGTCACGAGGCACTGGCTGCATTGGGCGAAGATCCGCATAACACCATCGCCTCGGTCAAGCGCTTCATGGGGCGCGGCGTCAAAGATCTGGTCAACCCTGACAAGCTGCCTTACCAGCTGGTGGACCACCCGGGCATGCTGGGCCTGCAGACTGTGGCAGGCGAAAAATCGCCGGTCGAGGTGAGTGCGGAGATCCTGGCCACCTTGCGCTACCGTGCCGAAGACACTTTTGATGACGAACTCTATGGCGCGGTGATCACGGTGCCCGCCTATTTTGACGATGCCCAGCGCCAGGCCACCAAGGACGCGGCGCAACTGGCAGGCCTGAATGTGCTGCGCCTGATCAACGAGCCCACTGCCGCAGCCATCGCCTACGGCCTGGACAACGCAGCCGAAGGCGTCTACGCGGTCTACGACCTGGGTGGCGGCACCTTTGATATTTCCATCCTGCGCCTGACCCAGGGCGTGTTCGAGGTGATTGCCACCGGTGGCGACTCGGCCCTGGGGGGAGACGACTACGATGCCGCGCTGGCGGCCTGGGCGCTGCAACAAACCGGCCACAGCAGTATCACCGCCGAGGACAAGGCGCGGGTCAAAGTGGCTGCACGCGCCTGCAAGGAAGCGCTGTCAGACAGCGAGTCGGCTCTGTTTGAGGCCACACTCAGTGCTGGAGCCCGCCTGCATCTGCCTGTGAGCCGTGCCCAGTTTGAGCAGATCAGCTCAGCCCTGACCGAGCGCACCCTGGCAGCGGTGCGCAAGGCGTTGCGTGATGCCAAGCTGGCCAAAGACGCAATTCAGGGGGTGGTGATGGTGGGGGGCTCGACCCGCATGCCGGTGATTCAACGGGTGGTTGGTGAGCTCTTTGGCCGCACGCCCCTGACCAACCTCAACCCGGACGAGGTGGTGGCGCTGGGTGCCGCCATCCAGGCCAATCAGCTGGCGGGCAACAACCCCGATGGCGAGCTCTTGCTGCTCGATGTGATTCCACTGTCCCTGGGCATCGAAACCATGGGTGGCCTGGTCGAGCGCATTGTGCCGCGCAACCAGACCATTCCGGTGGCCATGGCGCAGGACTTCACCACCTACCAGGACGGCCAGACTGCCCTGGCCCTGCATGTGGTGCAGGGCGAGCGCGATCTGGTGGCCGATTGCCGCAGCCTGGCGCGCTTTGAGTTGCGTGGCATCCCCCCCATGGCCGCGGGTGCAGCGCGCATTCGCGTCACCTTCACTGTGGATGCCGATGGCCTCTTGCATGTCAGTGCCCTGGAGCAGGGCAGTGGCGTGGAGGCGCATATCGATGTCAAACCCAGCTATGGCCTGGGCGACGAGCAGATTGCCCGCATGCTGCAAGAGAGCTTCACTACCGCCGAATCCGACATGCGTGCCCGCGCGCTGGTGGAGGCGCGGGTGGATGCCGATCGCATGCTCTTGGCCACTCGCAGTGCCCTGGCTGCCGATGGCGACCTGCTCGAGCCTCAGGAACGGCTGGCCATTGACGCGCTGATGTCTGCGCTGCAGGCTATGACCGCACAGGAGCATGCCCAGTCGATTGAAGACGCCACCGAGGCCCTGGCCAAGGGCACCGAAGCCTTTGCCGCACTGCGCATGAACCGTGGCATTCGGCAGGCTTTGGCGGGCAAGAATATTGAAACCATCTGAACACCATGCCCACCATCAAGATCCTGCCGCATCCTGAATACTGCCCTCAGGGCGCCGACATCCAGGCGCCTGCCGGCACCTCGATCTGCGAAGCATTGCTGGACAATCATATCGATATCGAGCACGCCTGCGACATGAGCTGCGCCTGCACCACCTGCCATGTGGTGGTGCGCGAAGGCTTCAACTCGCTCAACGAGCTCGACGAAAATGAGGAAGACATGCTCGACCGCGCCTGGGGCCTGGAGCCCCAATCGCGCCTGAGCTGCCAGGCCATCCTGGGCCAGCAAGATCTGGTGGTGGAGATACCCAAGTACTCGATCAACCTGGCGAAAGAAAAGCACTGATCGAAATACACTGATCAAAAAGAACGGATGGAGAAGCGCTGATGCGACAGATTGTTCTCGACACCGAAACCACCGGCCTGTCGGCCGAGAATGGCGACCGCATCATCGAGATCGGCTGTGTCGAGCTGCTCAACCGCAAGCTGACCGGCAACAATCTGCACTTCTACCTCAACCCCGAGCGCGACAGCCACGAAGACGCGCTGCGTGTGCATGGCATCAGCAACGAGTTTTTGCGCGACAAGCCCCGCTTTGCCGAGGTGGCGGAAGAGATATTGACCTACCTTGACGGGGCCGAGCTCATCATCCACAACGCGGCCTTTGATGTGGGCTTTCTCAACAAGGAGCTCGAGCTGATTGGCAAGCCCATGTTGCGTCACTTTGTCGATAAGGTTGTGGACACCCTGGCCATGGCCAAGGAAATCTATCCGGGCAAGCGCAACTCGCTGGATG
>JAFMJA010000068.1 GCA_017853735.1 Burkholderiaceae bacterium
GGCAGCATCGGTTTGCTGACGAAATAGCCCTGGGCATACCCTCCCCCGATCTGACGCAGGTAGCGCCAGTCGGCACGGTCTTCCACGCCCTCAGCCACCCAATCCATCTGAAGTTGGCGAGCCATCTGGATGGTGCCATGCAGTATCGCTGCGCGAACCGTATCTCCCACAGCATCATGGACGAAACTTCTGTCCAACTTCAGTTCATCGAAGGGCATGTCGCGCAACTGGGCCAGCGAGGAGTGGCCAGTGCCAAAGTCATCCAAAGCCAGACCGATTCGCTTGAGGCGCAAGCGCGTCACAATGTCGAGCACTTTGTTCAGATTGTGCATCAGCCTGCTCTCGGTGATCTCTAGCACAAGTTGCCTGGGATCAACCTCATTTTCCAGCAATATGCTCGACACCATTTCCGGAAAATCCAGAGCGTGCAAATTGTCCATGGACACATTGACGGAGACCTTGACCACCTGTCCTTGATTGCGCCATTGGCCAATTTGTCGAATCGATTGCACAAGCACCGCCCGGGTCAGTTGATCGATCAGGCCGTTTTCCTCGGCCAGGCCGATAAATCGATCCGGTGAGACCAGGCCGTCCTGGGGGTGTTGCCAACGCACCATCGCTTCCAGACCGAACAATGTCCCGTCCTTCACGGAGACCTTGGGCTGATAAAAAACAACCATCTGTCCAAGTTCAATCGCCTCACGCAGCTGTTCAGCGGTATAGGCTTTGTTGGCAGGTATCGCCCCCTTCGACAGTCTCGGTTCAAAGCCCAGCAGTGCCTGATGTAATTTATCCAGGGGAACTGGCTTGCTCAAAGAGCCCAGAAAGTTGAGTCGGTAGGTCTTGGCCAGCAAGGTCGCAGCCTGCAAGGTACGGGCATCTTCTCCGCTGAGCAGCATCAGCCCCCCCGAGTAACCGCCATCAGCCAGGCGCCGGACAAATTCGACCCCATCCATGACAGGCATCTGCAAATCGCAGATCACCAGACTGAAATCGGATTGATGCGGGTCAAAAACCTTCATCAGCCCCTCGCTGGCAGATTCACAAATCACCACATCCGTCACATTCAGGCGGGTCAGTTGCAGCTCAATGGCATGCAACATCAAAGGGTCGTCGTCGATGACCAATACCCGCCCAAGATTGAGTGATTGGCTCACAATTGGCCTTCAGAGAGTATTTGCTCAAGATCGGCACACACCAGTCGGTGCGTTGCGCTGAGCTGCTCAAGGACAGCCGCGCCAGGCTTGTTGACTGTCGCCATGGATTGGTCCTCCAAAGCTTCGCATTGCTTTCCCAAGCCCAGCGCGCCCACCATGCGTGAGCTTGATTTCAATTTGTGCGCAGTGACCGTCATGGTTCGCCAATCACGCGCCTCCAGCGCAGCACCGAGTTCGACGATTTGCCGGCTGGAGTGTTCCATGTAGCGGCGAATGAATTTATCTGCAGCTTTGAGGTCATCGCCAAGCATGTCCCGCAGCACTGCCAAATCGACAGCAAACATGGGGGAGTTGACATTATTGGGAGAGTTCATAGCGCATCAAAAACAAAAGGCCGAGGGTTCGATCCGTATTGTGCGCGACGAACGTGGCCAACAGGACTGGCGACAAATGAACAAAGATGAGGCCATTCGTTGCATAGCATATGTTCCGGGAAAATGCTTTGGATTCATACGAGCACCTCCATATCCTGCAAGGCCTGTGCTATATCTATTTTCCGGTAGGGCTTGTTCAATAGTGCACCGGGCAGGCTCTGCACCTCATTGATTCCCCGGGCATTGCCAGAGGTGATCAGGATTTTCATGTCAGGCCAGCGCTCTTGACACAAGCTTGCCAGGCCCAGGCCATCCATCGCACCAGGCATCACCACATCGGTAAACAATAGATCAAAGTGGGTGCGCTCCAGTTCTGCAATGGCCTCACTGGGCGAGTGCACGCCAACTGCTTTGAAGCCAAGGGCCTCCATCCAGTCACAGGCCAGCTCGCACAAGGCTTCCTCATCATCGACCACCAGAACCCGCTTGTCTTTTGTTGCTGTTTGAACAGACATGACTTTTACCTCTTCCTGCACATCATTTAATTGAGCCTGCTCTTCCATCAGCGGCAAGTAAATTGACACCGTCGTTCCCTTGCCAGGGGAACTGCTCAAGTGTGCCGTGCCGCCAAGTTGCTCGGCGTAGCCGCGTACCATCGACAGGCCCAGTCCTGTCCCTTTGTCGCGCTCCTTGGTGGTGAAGAATGGGTCAAAGGCTTGGGCCATCACCTCAGCGCTCATGCCCTTACCGTTGTCAATGACTTGCAACAAGGCGTATTTTCCTGGTGACAATTCTGCAACTTCATTGATGCCAAGATCCACCCGACTGGTACGGATCTGCAGTTGCCTGTCACTCGTAAGATTCTGCATCGCGTCACGCGCGTTGATCACCAGGTTAAGAATCACATTGGACAAACCTGAGGGGTCGAGTCGGCAAATGAGTGCGCCCTCACACAAATCTTGCGTCACCCTTTCCAAAGAACCAGCAGAACTGCGCACCAGAGTTTGCATATGCGAGAGCAAAAGATTGAGATCGTGTACCGACACCTCCATGGGCTGACGCCTGGCCACGCTTAGCAACATACGCGTCACCTGGGCACCTTGCAAGGCCGCTCCCAGCGCCGCATCGAAATTACGTTTGAGTTTCTGGTTGCCAGGTGGTAGCTGCTCGCCAATTTCATCCAGATTGCCCACGACAACGCCCAGCAGGTTGTTGAAGTCATGCGCGAGCTGACTGGTCAGAAGTCCCATGGCTTCCATTTTTTGAGATTGCCGTAGCTGTTCCTCAAGCTTCCAACGTGCTGTGACATCGTTGAGAAAACCCACAATACGACTGACCTCCCCCGTCGCATCAAAGACCGGCGCCAGGGTGATCTCATTGCGAAACTGGCTACCATCCTTGCGATAACTGCGCAGCACGATTCGACACGCCTTCTTGTCCTGCAAGGATGAACGCAGGGTTTTCAGTTCATCCTGTAAGCCGTCTTCGCCATGAAGAAGTTCCATAGTCCGACCAAGAACCTCCTCCCGGTTGTAGCCAGTGAGCTTTTCAAAGCTGCGATTGACATAAAGCAGGGTGGGTTCGAGCTTGGTGGCGTCCAGGATCATGACCCCGATATCAGCTGCGTCCATGGCCTGCTGGGTTACCCTGATTTCTTTTGACAAGTCCAGCAATCTGGACATGGAACTGAAAATCGTAGCTCCGAGTTGTTGCACTTCTCGAGTGGCCAGGCGCCGATCCGATTCGCTCATGACGGCTTGGTCAAGAGTCTCTGGGGTGAGCTTGGCGGTTATATCTGCCAGAGCCTCGATGGGCCTGGAAAGTCGTCTTCCGACGAGCAGTCCTACGGTAGCCAGGACTGGCAACAGCAGCACCAAGGCGATCAGCAGCGGCCAGACGGACAGCAAGGCGCGTCGACCGAACTCGCTTTGGGGATACGCGAGGGTGGCCACCCAATCCAGTTCATGAAGGGGCGCAGCCAGAGGCAGGCCCCACTCCAGGGTCTGGGCAATCGACAAATCTGATTTGGTGCTTACCAAGGCGGGAGGGCCTGCCCGCCATATCCAGCGCGAGACCCGGGACAACTGATCCAATCCAAGCATATTGGCAACATTGATGATGCCCAGTGCCACACCTTCGACCTGCTGAGTCCCTTTGTAAACAATCGGAAAGGAAATCAGCAACTCAAACTTGGCCGGATCAAATAGCGTGACGGGTTTGTTTTTGCTGAGAATGTCACGTACCCAGTTTTCATTTTCAAATCGTTGCTCAAGACGCCCAGCCGAGATCAAGGTACGACCGCGGTAGTCGAGCACTGCCAGCCTCAAGTTGAAGGCGCTGGCGGTCTCCCGCTTACCCAACTGACGAACCAGGCTCACATAGGACAGGTCCATGAACGGCTTGAGATAGCGCTCCCGTCCGTCGCTGTCGATCAGGGCGGCTGAAACCACCTCCTGGCGTGACAGATTGTCGACAAAGCTGGCAAAGCTATTGAGGGTATTGCTGACTTCTTCACTCTTTACTTCCAGGGCATATTGCATGGAAGAGCCTTCTTCTCGTTCAATCGCTTTGGCACCTGCAAAGTAACTGACGGTCATGGCCACCACGACGAACACCACATTGCTCAGAATAATCGCCAAGGTGATTCGCCAGCCCAGCGTATTGGGCAGCAGCGCCAACTTACGCAAGACGGGTGTGGTCACTTGACTGAGCTGGATCATGTCAGGCTCAGGGACGGGCAATGGTCCCCGTACTGGTGAACCGACCAATGAAGACATGGCGGGCACTCAGGGCTTCATGGTTGGTTGGACTGAACGGATTCTTGTAGTTTTGAATCAGGCCAGCATAGTCACGGACTTTTTCGAGCGCCGACCGAACCGCTTGTCGATCGGTACTTCCTGCAATGCCAAGCGCCAAAGCCAGGATATGTGTCAGATCATAAGCATGGGCAAACCCAACGTGAGAGGGAATGTCTTTATCGCTGTTCAATTTAAAAAGCTGACTGGCTAGCCTGACCACCGATTGCGTCTTGGGGTCCGAACGCCCTTCAAAGGTAAAAGTCTGAACCACCGAAAAATCAACCCGGTCCAGGCTGGCACCCACCAGTTTCAAAAAATTTCCGCCTGTCACACCCCAATGGCTGACCACAGGCACGCGCTCGGCATCAGGCAATTCGGACAGTTCCCTGACCAGTAGCGAACCTTCACCCTCGTTTCCCACAAACAACAAGGAATCTGCCTTCTCACGCTTGAGCGACAACCATTGCGGGTTGAGTGTGGTGGCGCCAAAGTTGTACCACTGGATACCAACAACCTCAGGCAGTTGCTTGGTTTTGCCATGGGCCTGCAACAGTTTCTCATTGGATCGGCCCCAGGCAGTGCTGGGCAGCATGACGCCAACCCGTTTCTTTCCCTTGGACTTGAGATGTGACAGCATCGCTGGAACGGCCCAGGAATCACGCAGCGACAGCCGGAAGGTAAAGGTATTGGCAGGCTTGGTGCTGATGATGTCGTCAGCGGCAGCCCATGGATCCAGCAAGGGAATTTTGAGGGCATTGGCCACTGGAGCCTGCTCGAGCACCACGGGAGAGAACTTCCCGACGAAGACGGCCACCAAATCGGCTTGGGCTGCCAGATCCTTGAGGTTATCCACGCCTCGCGCAGGGATTGATCGGTTGTCCCTCTCGATGAGTTGCAGGGGCCGCCCCCCCAGGACACCACCCGCTGAATTGATTTCCTCCATCGCCGTCAAGATTCCCATCTTGATCGCCAGTGGAGAAGTGCTGGTCAGATGTCCAAACTCGGCATCCAGGCCTAAGTAAACCGGTGCTTTGTCTTGCGCAGCTGCGCTTGGAAGCGCCCAGCCGAACAAGGCGGCAATCACAAGCACTGAGTGCAAGTACAGAAAAGAGTGCTTTTTCATCGAGGTCCTCGCTTGTTCACGCTGGATGAAGATAAGCACTCACGCGATCTGGACCAGAAATCATCCGATCAAGCCATCACCAAGTCCCAGCGAGCGCTCCAAGCCTGAACAGGGGCATTAGACCGGCTGGTCAACAAAAATTGTGTCGAGATTGCAAACCATCGCATAGGGGGCGTGTTTTTGCCCCAGATGGATGGTTTTGGCCCTGCAAATGCAACAGATTTCCCTGCCTTGCTACTTATCAACGCAAGGGCTACTCCTGTATCGCAGCTTAAAAATCAGCCAGCCTGAATCACTGCGCATCCAGGCCTTGGGCCCGCATTGCCAGTAGGCTGCGTCTTGTAATCATCCGGGTCGCGGTGAATCACCAGCCCTCGTCCCACGATGCTTCTAGGCCCGGGACTGAGTGAAATTTTTTGAGCGAGAAAGGATATTTCAGCGACCCCTCTTGCATCGGCTTTCAGTGCCGGCAAGTCACCCGCATGTTGGGCCGCATCGCCATGTTTGCCATGTGGGCTGCTGTCTGGATTGAAATGCCCTTTGGTGGCCAGTCCATCGCCGGAGCAATCCGAGCCCTCATGGACATGAAAACCGTGCTCCTGATTAGGACGAAGCCCGCTGATACTGCCGCTCACCATCACGCCCCGATCTGTTTCAACAAAGCTCACCCGGCCACTCGGGTTCATGCCAGCGGCAGAAGCCACACTGGTCGGACTGACCTGTGCAAACGCCTTGGGGGCATTGGCGGAATAAGTGCCAGCGCAGCCGACCAGGGTGCCTGCCGACACGACGGTCGCCAGTGGAAGCAGAATGGAATTGAATTTCATGCGTTTTCTCCGGTCGTTGATGACCGGGTCATTTTCAGCAGTTAAGCAGTGCTTTGTAAAGAAACCCCTCTACTCAAAGGGACAGGCCGATTTCCAGTGAACTACTGCACAATGACCTTCTGAGTCTGCGCGGTTTCAACCACAAGCCGCGCGCCTGTACCTTCACTGTATCGATGATTGAACTGTTATGCCTGCGCAAACGAGTGGATTAGCAGAGCCCCCTGTTGAGCGGCGCCGTCTGCTTATGACCATCGCCTGGCTCGGTATTCCATGGGCCGCCTTCTCTGGCCCTTCGGGTGCGCAGTCGTCCAGGCCGCTGGTCGAAGTCTGGAAGTCGCCCAACTGCGGCTGCTGCAAAGACTGGATCAAGCACCTGGAGACAAACGGCTTTCAGGTGCGCGCTTTCGATCTTGGCAACGAAGCCAAGCGCGCTGAACTTGGCCTGCCGCAGAAATTTGGCTCCTGCCACACCGCCAAGGTCAATGGCTATGTGATTGAAGGCCATGTTCCTGCGAGGGAGATACACCGTCTGTTGAGAGAGCGCCCCAAAGGCCTGGGTTTGTCGGTACCTGGCATGCCTATCGGTTCGCCTGGCATGGATGGACCTGAGTACGGCGGTCAAAGCGACCCCTACGATGTTCTTCTGGTGCAACGCAATGGCGATGCAGCAGTTTTCGCCTCTTACAAGAGTCCCAAAAAATAAGTAAAGGGCAATTTCAGCTTGGCCAGCAGCAATTTCCGCATCACCACCGATGAGATCCTGACATTGTCGAATTGATTCGATGCACAGCACGAAAACGAGCGGATCATCACTCCCACTCGATCGTGGCTGGTGGTTTTGAGCTCACATCGTAGGTCACCCGGTTGATGCCGCGCACCTCGTTGATGATCCGGCTAGACACCTTTTTGAGCAGCGCATAAGGCAGTTCGGCCCAGTCAGCAGTCATGAAGTCGCTGGTCTGCACCGCGCGCAGGGCCACCACATAGTCATAGGTTCGCCCATCACCCATGACACCCACGCTCTTGACCGGCAGAAACACCGCGAAGGCCTGGCTGGTCAGCTCATACCAGGTCTTGCCGGAGTTGGGCTCAAGGGTTGAACGCAACTCCTCGATGAAGATCGCATCGGCGCGCCGCAGCAGATCAGCGTAATCTTTTTTCACCTCGCCCAGAATCCGCACCCCCAGGCCCGGCCCGGGAAAAGGATGGCGATACACCATGTCGTGCGGCAACCCCAGCGCTACCCCCAGCTCGCGCACCTCGTCCTTGAACAGGTCGCGCAAGGGCTCCAGCAGCTTGAGGCCCAGTTGCTCGGGCAGGCCACCCACATTGTGGTGGCTCTTGATGGTGACCGCCTTCTTGCTCTTTGCGCCGCCCGACTCGATGACATCGGGGTAGATCGTGCCCTGGGCCAGGAAGGTGGCGCCCTTGATGGCCGGACGGCCGTCCAACCCAGTCTTGCCCTGGCCGCTGGCCTTGAGTTTGGCCGCCTCGGCCTTGAACACATCGACAAACAGGCCGCCGATGATCTTGCGCTTTTGCTCGGGATCGCTCACCCCGGCCAGCTTGCCCAGAAACAGTTCGCTGGCGTCCACCCGAATCACCCTGGCGTGCAGCTTGCCGGCAAACATGTCCATCACCATATCGCCCTCATTGAGGCGCAACAAGCCGTGGTCCACGAACACACAGGTGAGCTGGTCGCCGATCGCGCGGTGAATCAGGGCTGCCGCCACCGAGGAATCCACCCCGCCCGATAGCCCCAGGATCACCTCCTCATCGCCCACCTGCTGGCGGATCTGCGCCACCGCCTCGGCCACATGGTCGTGCATGATCCAGTCGGCACGGGTGCCGCAGATCTCCAGCACAAAGCGCTCGAGGATGGCCCGCCCCTGCACGGTGTGGGTGACTTCGGGATGAAACTGCACTGCATAGAAGCGGCGCTGTTCGTCGGCCATGCCGGCAATCGGACAACTGGGGGTAGAAGCCATCAGCTTGAATCCGGGCGGGAACTCGGTCACTTTGTCGCCATGGCTCATCCACACCCTGAGCATGCCATGTCCCTCAGGCGTGGTGAAATCGGCAATGTCTTTGAGCAGGGCAGTGTGTCCATGGGCCCGCACTTCGGCATAGCCAAATTCTCGCTGGTGGCCGCTTTCCACCTTGCCACCCAGTTGCTGGGCCATGGTCTGCATGCCGTAGCAGATGCCCAGCACTGGCACTCCCAGCTCAAAGACCGCTTGGGGTGCCTTGTCGGTGCTTTCCTCGTACACGCTGGCATGACTGCCAGACAGGATGATGCCCGCAAGCAAGCCATCGGCAGCATACTGGCGCACCCAGTCCTCGCTCACATCGCAGGGGTGGACCTCGCAAAAGACATGCGCTTCGCGCACCCGCCGTGCGATGAGCTGGGTGACCTGAGAGCCAAAGTCAAGAATGAGAATCTTCTGGTGTTGCATAGGAACGTCGAGCCAAATGCCTAATTCGGTAAGACCGTGTCTCAGGTCCTGCCAGACTGCGGGTTGTTCACCTTAGTGGTGATTTGGCAGCTTACACATCGTGTGCACTGCCAGTTGCTTGCACCTAATCCAGACGGTAATTGGGCGCTTCCTTGGTGATCTGCACATCATGCACATGGCTTTCCCGGATGCCCGCAGAAGTAATTTCCACAAACTCGGCCCGGTTGCGCATTTCATCGATATTGGCGCAACCGCAGTAGCCCATGCTGGCACGCAAGCCGCCAGCCATCTGGTAGACGATGGCGACCATGGAACCCTTGTAAGGCACCCGCCCTTCGATGCCCTCTGGCACCAGCTTGTCGGCATTGGGGTTGCCACCAGCCGTATCCTGGAAGTAGCGGTCGGCGCTACCCTGCTGCATGGCGCCAATGGATCCCATGCCACGGTAGCTCTTGTAACTGCGCCCCTGGAACAGGATGACTTCTCCAGGCGCCTCCTCGGTGCCGGCAAACATGCCACCCATCATCACTGAACTGGCGCCCGCAGCGATGGCTTTGGCAATATCGCCACTGAATCGGATACCGCCATCAGCAATTAGAGGCACTCCGCTACCCTGCAGGGCAGCGGCCACATTGTCGATAGCCGTGATCTGCGGCACCCCCACACCCGCCACGATACGCGTCGTGCAGATGGAGCCAGGCCCGATGCCCACCTTGACGGCATCAGCGCCAGCATCCACCAGGGCGCGCGCAGCCGCACCGGTGGCAATATTGCCGCCCACCACCTCGACCGCAGGAAAATTCTGTTTGACCCAGCGCACCCGCTCAATCACGCCCTTGCTGTGGCCGTGGGCAGTGTCCACCACAATGGCATCCACGCCAGCCTTGACAAGGGCTTCAACCCGTTCTTCAGTCCCCTCACCCACCCCCACGGCAGCGCCCACACGCAGATGACCCGCTCCATCGCGCGCCGCATTGGGAAAATTGAGCTGTTTGGTGATGTCCTTGACAGTGATCAGGCCCTTGAGCTCAAAAGCATCATTGACCACCAACAGGCGCTCCAGCTTGTGCTTGTTGAGCAGGGCCTTGGCCTCCTCAGGCGTGGTGCCGTCTGGCACGGTGATCAGGCGTTCACGCGGGGTCATGATCTCGCGCACAGGGATGTCGTAGCGCGTCTCAAACCGCAGGTCGCGCCCGGTAACAATGCCAGCCACCTTGCCAGCGTCGACTACAGGAAAACCCGAGACACCCAGTTCCTCGGACAATTGCAGCACCTGGCGCACCTTGGTCTCCGGGGTGATGATCACCGGGTCACGCAGTACGCCGGACTCATAGCGCTTGACCTTGGCCACCTGAGCGGCCTGCTCAGCCGCAGTCAGGTTCTTGTGCACGATACCGATTCCGCCTTCCTGAGCAATCGCAATGGCCAGGCGAGCTTCGGTCACGGTATCCATCGCTGCGGATACCAGCGGCAGATTCAGGGTGATACGGCGGGAAAAATGGGTCGCCAGGGAGGTGTCCTTGGGCAGGACTTGAGAGAACGCTGGCACCAGCAAGACATCGTCAAAGGTGAGCGCTTTACCGAGAAGGCGCATAGGAGTGCTCCAAAAGAGCGATTGTAGCCGCCCGGCGATACACTCTGGGCATGAAAAGGCTTCTGCTCCTGCTGTTGACGCTCACGGCTGCCCCTGTTTTCGGACAGTGGCACTGGATCGATCTGCAGGGCCGTTCAGTTTTCAGCGACCAGCCGCCACCTGCAGGCATACCCGAGAAAAATATACGCCGTCAACCAGGGGCTGCTCGACCGGCTGTGCCTGGAAGCGACAAAACAATGGCCCCAGAAACGGAACCATCAAGGCTGCCCGTCCCAACTGGCGAAGACAAGGCGCTGCAGGCCAAGCGCAGGCAGGCCGAACAGGCAGAATCAGCCAAGCAGCAAGCCGAACAAGAGCGCATCGCCAGGCAACAAGCGGAGAATTGCCAACGCGCCCGTCTGGCCAGGGTAGGCCTGGACGCTGGTGGACGGATTGCCCGCGTCAATGAAAAGGGCGAGCGGGAGTTTCTGGACGAGTCCGGCATTGCAGCTGAACGCCAGCGTATAGACGCCATTGTGGCTTCCGATTGCCAGTGATCCTTGTCTTATCTGTACTGGGGATGGTGTTCAAAACTCGCGCCGTGCGCGGCGGGAGTTTTGAACACCATCCCT